>JAZNIP010000220.1:0-14947 GCA_045577575.1 Lachnospiraceae bacterium
CAGGAATATTGGGAAAATACATATCTTTTTCCTCCAGTTATTGAATTTCAGGGAACAATGCCTTTACGGCAGGATAAATCTTTTTGAACTGCTGGTATCTTGCCTCATATTTTGCTGCAAGCTCTGCATCCGGTTCTACTGTATCTACTACTTTTACAAGCTTGCCTGCGATTTCTTCTACGCTTGCATACTCACCACACGCAACCGCTGCCAGCATCGCACCACCCATGGAAGGACCTTCTTCGCTTTCCAGTACATCCACCTTGATGTTCAGCACGTTAGCGATAATCTTTTTCCAAAGAGGACTCTTAGCTCCGCCGCCGCAGATTTTTGTTCTCTCAATCTTGATACCAAGGTCTTTTGCTACTCCAAAGGAGTCACGAAGTGCAAATGCTACACCTTCCAGAACTGCCTGTGTCATGTCTGCTCTGGTGGTATCCATTGTCATACCAATGAAAGTACCTCTTGCATTCGGGTTGTTGTGAGGAGAACGCTCTCCCATCAGATAAGGAAGGAAGAACACTTTGTTTTCTCCTAATTTATTGATTGCTTTCTGCTCTTCTGCGTACTCTTTTGTACCGATGATTTCATCCATCCACCACTTATTACAGGAAGCGGCACTGAGCATGCATCCCATCAGGTGATAGCTACCATCTGCATGTGCAAAGGAATGAAGTGCATTAAATTTATCAACACCAAAGTTCTTGGAAGAAATAAATACCGTTCCGCTTGTACCAAGGGAGATATTGCACATACCATCGCCTACGGTACCTGTACCTACTGCGGCTGCCGCATTGTCGCCTGCGCCTGCTGCCACCTTTACATTTTCGCCGATACCCAGCTCAGCTGCGATTTCCGGTAAAACAGTTCCTACTGATTCATAGCTTTCATATACTTTTGCAAGCTGTTCTTCTTTTACGCCACAGATGTCACACATTTCTTTCGACCAGCAGCGATTCTTTACATCGAAAATCAGCATACCGGATGCATCGGATACATCTGTGCAGTGAACGCCTGTCAGCTTGTATGCGATATAATCCTTTGGAAGCATAATTTTTTCAATCTTTGCAAAATTTTCCGGCTCTTTATTTTTTACCCATAAGATTTTAGGTGCTGTAAATCCGGTAAAGGAAATATTTGCAGTATATTTGGAAAGTGTTTCTTTTCCGATTTCATTGTTCAGATAATCACATTCCTCAAAGGTTCTGCCGTCATTCCAGAGAATTGCCGGACGGATAACCTGATCCTCTGCATCCAGAATAACAAGTCCATGCATCTGACCTCCAAAGCTGATACCTGCCACCTGACTTTTATCAGCTTCTGTAAGAAGTTCTTTTAAGCCTTCCATTGTCTGTGTATACCAATCCTCCGGATTCTGCTCAGACCAACCCGGATGTGGGAAGAATAACGGATATTCTTTTGAAACAATTTTCTGAATCTCTCCTTTTTCATTCATCAGCAGAAGCTTTACCGCAGATGTTCCCAAATCAATACCTACATACAGCATTTTGTACCCTCCTTATGAAATAACCTATATCCTGTACCTTTTTGTGCACGCATTCCGTGCCCGTGCACGTTTTCTTTATCATACATTTAATGATACAAAAAATCAATAGACTTTTCCCAATTCTATTTTTTTCGGAAAAATGCACGAATGCGGACTATTTTTATAATATCTTTTCACGTTCATTTTGTGGAAAATCACGAAACCGTGCACGCACATAATTTTCCGTTCCAGTTTCGTTGACAGAAGGGAAACAAAATGCTAACCTTTTTAATATATGTGATTATTTTTCTCACTTAGTATAAAAATGAAACTCCACTCGGAGGTGTCAAACATTATGGCTACGATAAAAGAAATTGCAGAGCTCGCAGGGGTTTCCCGCGGAACCGTTGACCGGGTATTAAATAACCGGGGCAGCGTCAATGCCAAAACTGCAGAAAAGATATTAGAAATCGCAAAAGCGGTAGATTATAGACCAAATCGGGCAGGTCTTGCTCTCGCTGCACAAAAGCGTCGGCTCAAGCTCGGAATCATTTTATTTGGCAACAGTAATCCTTTCTTTGATGAAGTCATGAAAGGAGTCCGTTATCAGGAAGAAAAGCTTGCCAGCTATAATTGCTCGCTTCTGATAAAACAGATATCTTATGATGCAAAAGAGCAGCTTCTTGCTATTGACGAGCTTTTAAAGCAGGATGTTCATGGAATTGTTCTGGCTCCCTATAATTCAACGGAAATCATAGATAAAATAAATGCCCTCTATGATGCGGGAATTCCGGTTGTTACAACAAATACCGACGTACCGAACTCTAAGAGAATTGCCTATGTAGGAAGCAACGATTTCCTTTCGGGCGAAACTGCCGGAGGATTAATGGGTCTCATGACGCACGGAGCGATTCACGTAGGTATCATTCTCGGCTCTGAAAAGATTCTTTGTCATACAGACAGAGCTTCCGGCTTTTGTAGCTGTATTGAAAAAAAATATTCTCATATTCATGTAGTTGCGTCCATCCAAAATCAGGACGATGAAGTAGAAAGCTTTCATGTCACACAGGAATTATTGCAGGCGCACCCGGAAATCAATGCACTTTATTTTGCAGCCGGTGGTGTATACGGTGGCTGTAAAGCAGTCCTTGCAGAAAATCGTCAGGATAATATGACCATTATCACCCACGACAAGGTAGATACAACCCGAACCTTTGTAAAGGATGGTATTATTTCTGCAACTATATGTCAGCAGCCCTTTATTCAGGGTTCGAAATCTCTGGATATTCTGTTTAATTATTTGACGGCAGGAGAATTGCCGGAGAAAGAACTGAATTATGTAACCGTGGACATACGAATTGCGGAAAATATTTAATTTTGTTAATAATGTACAAAAAAATGTGTTTTTATGAAATATATTGAGAAATTTTATCCATTCATGTTATAATGGATACGTATATGATATTTTGCTAATCTACAGTAGCTTTTGTATACAGGTATAGGCAAACATGTGGGGAAAACTATATATTTAGGAGGGATTATTGTGGAAATAAAGGATTTTATGGACCTTTCCAAGCTTCAGGCAATTCAGGACAAGTTTTCTGATGCGACCGGGCTGGCTGCTATTTCCGTCGGCATGGACGGATCTTACATTACAAAAGGCAGCAATTTTACCGATTTCTGTATGAAATATACTCGCGGTTCTGCAGAAGGTAATAAAAGATGTGTAAAATGCGACAATGAATGCAGTGGTACATACTTCTGCCATGCGGGCTTGATGGATTTCTCCATTGATATTAAAGTAAATGGTGAAAAAGTCGGCTCTATTATCGGCGGACAGGTATTGCCAAACCCGCCGGATGAAGAAAAATTCCGTGAGACAGCCGTAGAATTGGGTATTAATCCTGATTCCTACATTGCTGCACTCCGCAAAGTTCCGATAAGCACAGAGGAAAAAATTCGTGCTGCAGCAGATTTATTAAGTGTCGTTGTTAATCAGCTTGTTAATCTGGAATATTTCCGTAACATGAATGCCGGACGGTTGGATACCTTACAGGATGAAATCGTTCGCTCCACAAACCAGATTCAGTCGATTAACGATTATACAAATCGCTTAAAGACGATTGCAAACAGACAGAAAATCCTCTCTCTGAATGCAAGTATTGAGGCTGCAAGAAGCGGTGAAGCAGGTGTAGGCTTTGCAGTTGTTGCAAAAAGCATGCAGGATCTTTCTTCTCAATCGGCTGTTATTTACAACGATATTGAATCTTCCGTTGCAGAAATTACCCATACCATTTCTACACTTTCTTCCTTATTTAATAAAAACGAAGAATAAAAATTCAGATAAAACACAAGGCAACTCCGGTTTTGGAGTTGCCTTGTGTTTATATGTATTCTAATGATAATAGTACATCAACAAATATACAACCGTTGCCAAAAATCCCACACAGAATAAAAACAATCCAAAGGACATACTTCTTGCAATGACACTGTTATATTCACTGACTGCTGTACGCAGTGTAGCAAATTTATGCTCAAAGCTCTTCTGATAAACCGGCTTCTCTTCTTTTCGCACTGACAACACACATTTTATCCAATAAACGATATGGTCAAACAGAGCTCCGAATAAGTGTGTTACCGGTGTACCCTCCGTCAACTCATGATGTAACGGACTGTCTTTGTAAATCGTCCTGCGCAAAAGTACCACAATACCATCCACAAGACAATCTCCCACTCTGGATATCACCGCTCCGATAAACGGCAAAATCTTTAGTAGCATCGGCCTGTACAGCATATTTTCTAAATCCAGCTTTTCACTGAATCGATTGCAATACACCTTTGCTCCTGTCCCATCCTTGCACATCATATAGCTTCTGACAACAAACAGATATATCACCGCTCCGATAACAAGTGAAATGCCGGCACCCTTTAGATTTACGAGAGAAAAATAGTTTACTCTATGCACTTCTCCTTCAAATGCAAGAAAATCCTGCCCCAAATCCGCCAGACTATCCATTGTGACACCAGGTACAATACCAAGTACTGCCACTACCACCGCGCTACCAACCAATGCTATGGCAGAAATGATATTCATATAGCTGCCTTTTAATGCATCGTATTTCTGCTGCTTTTCTGCATCTGTGTTTTTCTCAACAAACACACAAATATACAGCTTTGTCATGTAAGCAACCGTCAGGCCGCCGCTGATTAAAAATATCCATTCAATTACAGCAATTCCTGTCGCCTCATAAAATATCGGTGCCACACCTTCATGAAGCAAATGTCTGTACTCTACGATACTTTCGTGAAGCAATGTTTTGCTCACATAACCATTAAACAGCGGTACACCACCGATACCAAGTGCTCCTGCAAGGAAAATCAAATGAAACAGCGGTTTGTTTCTGCCAAAGCCACGGATTTCATTTAAATCCAGCTTATGCAGATTCATATAAATGACACCTGCTGCCATAAACAATACTAATTTAATCAACGAATGATTTACCATATGGAGCATACTTCCCCGTACAGCCAATCCGCCTTCTTCTCCCAACAGACAAATCATACCAACCCCTACCATGATAAATCCAATCTGCGACAGAGAAGAACATGCCAATGTCCGTTTTATATTTACGGAATACAAAGCCAACAGTGCACCGAGAAACATTGTTATGATACCAAGTGTTAGAATAACCGTTCCCCACACTCCGTCATGCCAAAACAACCGGCAACTGATGATCAATATTCCAAATACACCTGCCTTTGTAAGAATACCGGAAAGCAATGCCGATGCCGGTGCCGGTGCTACCGGATGGGCCTTTGGCAACCAGATATGCAAAGGAAATGCTCCGGCCTTTGCACCAAATCCAAAGAGCAGACAGATTCCTGCCGGATACAATGCCTTCAAATCACCATATGCCATTGCAGCTTCCCTCAGTTCCCCGATATGCAAAGTACCCAGTGCATCATAGAGCAAAAACAGCCCCATCAGCATAACCAGACCACCGATAACAGCTATGGCAAGATAAGTACCTGCTGCCCGCAAAGCTTCCTGCGTTTCATCATGCACCACCCATACATAAGAGGTAAAGGACATAATTTCAAAGAAAATAAAGGTCGTATACAAATCTGCCGACAAAAAGACACCGACAGTCGCACCAAGTGTCAGTAATACAAACACATAATAGCGATTCCGATTTCGATAATGCGCCAGATATTCTTTGGAAAAAACAGTTGTCATCATCCACATAAATGCGGCTATGAGACAATAAAGCACACGAAAGCCGTCCAGCTTAAGCTGCATGCCCATACCGCAAAAATCATGCCAGACAAATTCCTGTTGTCCTATTTTCCCAAACTGTATAAACAAAACTAAAAAAATCACAAATTCCAAGATTACTATTGCATCCGCAAAATAGTCTCTCGCCGTTTTGCTCCTTTTCCCGATAACATAAGAAAGTATTGCTCCCGGAAAGGGAAGCATGACACAGAATAACAATAATAAATTACCTTCCATTTTCCCTCTCCTCCTTTAATACAAGCCTTCTGATATCTTAACGAAAAAATCTACCATCGGTACCGAATATAATCCAAACACCAGTATTGCCGCCACAAACAAAAACAACGGTAGCAGCATATACCAATTCGGGTCTTTCACATCTGCAATCGTATTATAATCAAAATCCTTTGCCGGGAAAAATGCCCGAATAACCATAGTAAGCATATAAATAGCAGTCAAAAGTGCGGAAATAAGCAGTGCTCCCACTCCTGCAAATGCCAATGGATTGTCACTTACCACTGCTGCATTCGCCAGATTCCATTTGCTGATAAAACCGCAAAGCCCCGGCACACCCATCAGTGCAAATGCCGAAACCGTAAAAATACCAAACACACAAGGCATCCTTCTGCCGAAACCGTCAATCTCATGAACATAGCTTTTGCCTGTCTTATACATAACCGCTCCTACGCAGAAAAAGGAGCAGATTTTCATTACCGCATGAAATACCATATGGGAAAGTGCTCCCACCAATCCAAGCGGTGTCATAATCGTCACACCAAACAAAATATAGGACAAGTTACTGATTGTAGAATATGCAAGTCTTCGCTTCATATGTGTTTCCTTCACCGCACGACTGCATCCGTACACAATCGTAAAGATAACGACCGCCATCACTACATCTTGTGCCCAAGTCCCTCTTAAAAACTCTGTTCCAAAGCAATAATAGGTCAGACGGATAATCGCAAACGCACCGGCCTTTACTACCGCTACCGCATGGAGCAGTGCTGTAACCGGAGTAGGTGCTACACCCGCATCCGGCAGCCATGAATTAAACGGACAGACAGCCGCTTTCACACCAAAACCCAAAAACGCAAGTACATAAATCAACAGCAATACATTTGTCTTATCTCCGATTCTCGCCAAATCCATAGAACCGCCTAATACAAAGTTTGGCGAAACACCGTAAACGATAATAAAAATCATTCCAATAAAACCAAATGCCGCTCCTCCAAGCGAATAATACAAATATTTCCGACTTGCTAAAATTGCTTCGCGGGAAAGAGTATGCATAATAAGCGGCACGGTCATAAGGGTCAGCATTTCATAAAAGAAATACATGGTTACCAAATCTTCCGCAAAAGCGATACCAAGTACCACACCATAGGTAATGGTATAAAACATGAAAAAGATTTTTTCATTGTTTTTCTCATGCTTCATATATTCCAGTGCATACAACGTTGCCAATGGCCAAAGAACCGCTACTAATCCGCCGAATACCATACTCATTCCATCAATTCGGAAGGAAAGTGCTAAATCACCGGTAAATTCTACAATTGCAATACTTTCCGTCGGTCGATTCCATAAAATACAAAATACAAGAATAGAATTCAAAAGTACAAGCCCTTCCATAAACAAGTGCATATACTCCTTTTTTCGGAAAGGAAGCAGAGGAATGGCAATACCGGTCAGCAGAGGAAGCAATACTACAAGAAACATCATACTAGGGTTCATCTCCACTCCTCCTTTCTACATCAGTCCTGACACAAAGCCTGTCAGATACTCGGTAATTACAGTAGGAAACATTCCCACTGCCAGAGACAACACAGTCAATAAAATCACCGGCAACAGCATAGTCATATTCGGTTCCCTGCTCTTTAACTGTTTGTAATCAAATTCTTTTCCCGGAAAAAATCCTTTTATCGTAATCGGCAGCAGATAACCTGCGGTAAGAAGAGCACTGACCAACAAAACTACCGGACCAAGCCATGAGAAAAGTGGCATCTTCGTACCAAGTGCTCCCACTGCCAGATACCATTTGCTTAGGAAACCACCCGTAGGAGGAATTCCGATTAATGCCAATGATACTATCGTATAACACCAAATCAAAACCGGCATTTCTTTTCCGATTCCGGTCAACTCATCCACCGTTGTTTTTCCGGTTTTATAAATAATTGCCCCTGCACACAGGAACAGCGTACACTTAATAAATGCATGACAGATAACATGGAGTAAAGAACCTGTCATTGCAGCAGGCTCTAACATTGCCAGTCCGAATAAAATATAAGAAACCTGACTAACCGTAGAATACGCAAGCCGCTTCTTCAATACCTTTTCACGATAAGCAAGCATGGAACCCATAAATACCGCAAACAGCACAAGAGAAAGCCACAAAGTCTGTACCCATGTACCCCTGATAAATTCAGTTCCAAACAGATAATATACGGTACGGATAATTCCCAATACGCCGCTTTTTACAATAATACCGGATAGAACTGCAGATGCCGGTGCCGGTGCTACCGGATGCGCTGTCGGCAGCCAGCCATGCATCGGAAACATACCGGCTTTTACTCCAAAACCAAGTATCATGAGAAATGCAATAACAAGCAACCAGCTTTCTTTTCCTGCTATCAGCTCCGGACTTAAAACACCACCTGCCGTAAACGTCAGCGTGCTTCCGAAGCGATTCAGGAAATAGATACCGTACAATACCATGTATGCACCGCAAAATGAATAGAACATATATTTCAACCCTGCCATTACTGCCTCTCTTGACCTTGTATGAAGTACAAGAGGCATGGAAAGCAGTGTCATCATCTCATAAAACATATAAAAGGTAATGATATTTCCGGAAAAATCAAGGGCAATCAAAATACCGTATACTATCAGATAAAATCCAAAATACCTTTTTTCAGCCTTTTCATGCTTCATATACTCAAACGCAAAGGCTCCGCCGCACAGCCACACGATTGTAACAACGGTTACAAATATCCTGCCGACTTCGTCAATTTGAAAATAAACCGGCAATGTTTCTGTCAGATAAAATAGCGTACAGGAATCCGATTCCTGAAGCAGTACTACAAACACAGATACCGCCGTCACTATGAGCACTGCCGCGGTAATTCCAATTAAAATGCTTCTCTTTTTTATCTCGGGTACACATAAAAGCAGTATCCCCGCCACAATAGGGAGAAAAATCGGAAGCAGCAATATCATTGATTCATTCATCCTTTTTCCTCCTTAATCAAACATTTCCAAGCCTGCCAGAATGGCATCTACAACAGGCTGAGAAGACATTCCCAACGTAATATTTAATACAACAAACAGCACAATTGCCAACGCATACAGCTTCTGATTTTTTAAAGCAATGGTTCCATATTTACAATTTGGATTCGGTGTATAAATACGAATGACCGTCTTCATAAAATAAATGGAGTTAAGAATCGTACTAATTCCAAGTGCGATCATGGTAGGCAGCATCTTTCCACCGGTATTTACTGCTGCCTGCGCATATAAAATCTTGCTGACAAATCCCGCAAATACAGGCACACCAATCATAGAAAGTGATGCTACCGTAAATCCGATACCTGCTATCTTATTTCGATAGCCTGCCCCGTTTAAATCAAAAAAGCTACGACTGAAGCCTGATGCATCCGTTAGTCCGATAGCAGCAATAAACATTAGCGCTTTTCCAGAGGCATGACTGAATATATGATAAACACTGGCAAGCATACCTGCCTCTGTTGCTAAACCGATGCCCATATAAATGTATCCAATCTGTGCAACGGAGGAAAAGGCTATCATTCTGCGGATATCACTCTCCTTAATCGCACTTAATGAGCCGAATATCATTCCCATCAATCCAAACACAAACATTACATTGACAATATGGGAATCCACAAACACCTGAAAACCGATTACACGGTAAATAATCTTAATCAGCAGGAATATGTATCCCTTTGACACCAGACTGGATAAAATCGCCGCAGAGGATATCGTGGAATAGCCATAGGCATCCGGCAACCATGCATGAAACGGAAACAGTGCACTTTTAATGGCAATACCGATTACCATAAGCGCAATCGTAATCAGAAGCGGAATCGCATATGTCCCCTCTTCCATAATCTGTGCAACCGACTGCTGTATATTGGACATAAGCAGATGCCCCGTTAAATCATAGAGCATACAAATACTGATGAGCAGCATACCGGAGCCTACAAGGCTCATAATCATATAACGTACCGCTGCCTCCAATGTCCGTCCGATCTGACGAATCATAATCAGACCACAGGCTGCAATCGTATTAATTTCCACAAATACATACGCTGTAAACAAATCGTTTGTATATACAAGTGCCAATAGGGAACTCAGTAAAAGATTTACCAATATGTAATATAAATTGTGCTTACTTTCTTCTACCTCTTCCAAAAGCTTCTTTCTGCCACCCCACATGGAAAGAAGCATAATCATGCAGAAAAACAGTGCCATCGCTGCTTCCAGTACTCCGGCTCTGATTTCATTTCCCCAGGGTGCCGGAAAATGTCCCATCATATAAACAAAGCATTCTCCGGTAGCAGATACATAACCAAGCAGTATTGCCGACATGATTCCTACCGACACAATAACCATCGTATTAACCCATTTTGCCACCTTTCCGGGCAGCATAGAACAGATTGTACCGGAAAACAGAGAAAGCAATATGGATATAAAAGGAAAATTCTGTACAAAATCCATTTATTGTCCCTCCTTTTTCAGCAATAATGAAATCTGGTCTAAATCCAATGTATGATATCTGCGGTATAAACGAATCGTTAAAGACAACATCAAAGCCGATACGGACACGGATACAACAATACCGGTCAGTACCAGACCGCTCGGAATCGGATTAATATATGCCTCTGCACTCTGAATACCATTTACTACAATCGGTGCAAACCTTCCTTCTATATAACCCTTCTCTGCTAAAAATAAATAAATAGCAGAATCCATAATATTCAAACCGATAATTTTTTTAATCAGATTTTTCTGGAGCAGCAGATTACCAAATCCGATACCAAACAGAATAGCGGCAACGGCTTCTCCGGCATTCATTAGTAAATTAGGACCCATTTTCTTTTAAAATCCTCCTTTTCGGAACATCGCATAAAATGCGTACATGGTACATGCAACGACCAGACCGACTGCAATATTCAACGGCAGAATCAATCCACTGCTGAGAATTGCTCCCGGTGTTCCTTTCGGAATGATACTCTCAATATGATTTGCACCGGTATAGAAGGAATAGCTTTTTGCAATACAATAAAAGGACAGTGATAAAAAGCTCACAATTTTATAAGTTTTTTCTGTAAAAAACCGTTCCGTTTTTTCAAAGCCAAAGGCATTCAAATATAAAATCAGTCCCGCTCCGATAATCGCACCACCGGAAAATCCGCCACCCGGTCCTAAATGTCCGTTCAAAATCACATAAATACCAAAAATAATAATAATAGGAACAAGCACATAAGCTGCAATCTGCAAAATTGCATCGTTTTTCGGTTCAAAGATACGGTCATTCTCTTCCGCTTCTTCAATGGAAATGGTCTTTCCATCCTTCTTTTTCTTATCGACACGCAGCAAAATCAATACGGTAATTGTTGCAATAAAAAGTACATGGGATTCTCCCAAAGTATCAAATGCACGATAATCCAGAATCATGCCACTTACAATATTTATCGCACCTGTTTCCTCCAGCCCCTTTTCTATGTACCGCGCAGAAACCTCGTTGTTAACCGGCTTGTCTGCAACACCCACCGAAGGCAGATAAGATACTGTAAGAAGCAGCAGATAAATTAGTATACCACAGAATACAATTCCCATTGCTTTATAAAAACGCTTAAACCACCCAATTTCCCGATTTTTCTTATTTTCATAAAGACGATGATAAAGAGCTCTCTTTTCTTTCTTGCGAAGCTCCTTTTCCTCTTCCGTTTCTTCATAAGGCTTTTGCGGCTGCATTTCCACTCTGTCCAGATAAGCGTCCCGTTCTCCATTCAGCCAACGAAAAAAATGAAAAGCAAAGGTTTTCTGATATTCTCTGTCAGTTTTCTTCCTGCTCATTGCTCTTCTCCTTTCCTTCAATTGCATGAATCTTCTTTAAGGTTACAAAAAACAAAATACTGGTAACTCCGGCACCTACTGCCGCCTCTGTAATCGCTAAATCCGGTGATTCCAATGTCACCCAGATAATAGACATAATCAGGCTATACGACATATAAATCAAAATGGAGTTCAACAAATTTTTTGACAGACTTACTGAAATTGCACAAAGAATTAAAAATCCCATTAACAAATATGTAAATACGGTCATTTTTCTACCTCCATCTTTTCCTCCAGCTTCTCATTCGTTGTAATCTCCAATCTTGCAATCAGATGTGAAGAAACAGGAGAAGCACACCAGAGGAAAATTATCACCAACAGCATTTTCAGACTGATAAAATTAAAACCGTTAATAATCATTAGTCCTACCAGAGAAATACTGATACCGAAGGTATCACCGAACGCAGCCATATGCATTCTGTTCAACACATAATCATAACGGAACGCGCCGTAAATTTCGATTGCAAAAATGACAATTCCCGTAATCAGCAGCAAAGCACCCGCAATAAACTGTACCCATTCAAGCATCTGCATTTTCCTCCTTTTCCTTACGCCTATGTTCTGTATATACACCCATATATACTTTTGTAATCACCACAACAGCCAAAAAACTTATCATTGCATAGATAAGACAAATATCAACTAAATAACCTTCGCTCATCTTTACCGCCAATATGGAAATCATAACCATAACCATTGTGCCCATCATGTTGACAGCAACGATACGGTCTGCCACTCGAGGTCCCAATACTGCACGGAGCAGACAAATCATCAGCATAATTGCCAGAATAATAATTGCACCTATGTAAAATATGTTCTGTATATTTGCCAGCATATTCATCCTTAGTCCATCCTTTCCAGTTTTTCCAGTTCCTTTACAAACACACACTCTGCCAAACCTTCCGATAAGCTCTTATCCAGACAATGCACCTGAAACTCATCCTCCTCCAGAGAAACCGTAATCGTCCCGGGCGTCAGAGTAATAGAATTGGCAAGGACTACTTTTGCTATCTTTGTCTTTAATGGTGTTTTAAACCGAACCAATACAGGCTCTACCTCTTCTTTTTCTGAAAACAGCAGCTTCATGGCTGTCACATTTGCTTTAATAATCTCCACAATTAAAATAACGATGTATCGAAAAATTAAAAACAGTTTTTTCCAGATTCTAATCTCCTTCCTCATATTAAAATCCATAAATTTATATATGAATGCATACATAGCTCCGGCAATTACCAATCCAAACATTAATATTTCCAATGTAAAATTGCCATTAAAAATTATCCATAATGCTAAAAACAATAAATACATCTCTTTATCCTCCGTGAAAAAGGTATTGGCAAAAGCCAATACCTCTGTCATTTTATCCCAATACCTGTTGCAGCATAGTCTCCAATTCCTTTTTCGAAACTGCTCCCGCTACAGAATTTACTTTTTCTCCATTTTGAAACATAAGAAATGTAGGTATCGACATTACCTTATATTGAACTGCTGTATTTGGATTTTCATCCACATTCAGCTTGCCGATTTTTACTTTTCCGTCATACTGCTCTGACATTTCTTTTACTATCGGTGCCATCATCTTACATGGACCACACCAATCCGCATAAAAATCCACTAAAACCGGAATATCGGACTGTAATACTTCTGCATTAAAATTAGCATCTGTAAATTTGTATTCCATAAAAACTCCTTTCTTTTTGCTGAATACATACCAAAAACGTTTCTTCCCGATATTTTTCAACCATTATCGATAAATCACATATTTGCAAATCGGATTCCCGATAGAAGAAAACTTTTCTTCGTATTCTGTCATCACATTACCCTGCATCATTTCCTCATCCGCATGTAAATCGTATGAGAACTTTTCTGCCTTCCATCCGGCAGGCTCTAATTCCTCCATTGCAAAATCAAACAATGGTCGATTATCTGTCTTAAATTCCAGTCTGCCATCTTTTTGTAAAATCTTATCGTATCTTGCTAAAAACTCCCTGGAAGGAAGCCTCCTCCTTGCATGCCTGTCCTTTGGCCAGGGATCCGAAAAATTCAAATAAATTTTTGCAATTTCCTCTTCTGCAAATACTTTCTCCAAATCTGCAGCATCCATACACAAAAATACAAGATTAGGGAGTGGATTTTCTTCCATTTTTTGCAAAGCTCTAAGTAATACACTTGTGTACCTTTCTATTCCCACATAATTGATTTCCGGATTTTGGGCTGCCAATGTCATTAAAAATTTTCCCTTGCCCATACCTACTTCTATATGAATCGGATTATCATTACCAAATAAATCCTTCCAAAATCCTTTTGTCTTTTCTGCCTCTTTAATCACAAGCGGACTATTCTCAATAATTTCCTGAGAGCCCGGTATATTTCGTAAACGCATAATTTTATCCTTTCCTATTACTAATGTATTCTATACCAGTTAATCAATTAAATCAATTAAAAGAATCGGGAATTTTAAAAATGTATGAAACAACTATAAAATGTGGTAAAATATCGAATAGTAACATCACATCCGCAGGAGGAACAGCGAATGAATTATATTGTTCTGGATTTGGAATGGAATCAGAGCAGCGATCCGGAAGGAGAACTAAAAGCACTCCCGTTTGAAATTATTGAAATCGGTGCCATCAAACTCAATAGCGAAAAAAAGATGATTGGCGAATTCAGTGAGCTTATCCGTCCTCGCATTTACCATGAAATGCACAAAATCACCCGTAAACTGATTCATCTGCAAATGGAAGAACTGCAAAAGGGAGATTCCTTTACGAATGTAGCTACCAGATTTCTGGAATGGTGTGGGAACGATTTTGTCTTTTGTACCTGGGGTCCTCTTGATTTAACAGAGCTTCAGAGAAATATGGCATTCTATCAAATGCCTCTCCTGAATGACCGTCCTTTTTCTTTTTTGGATGTACAAAAGCTTTTCAGCATTGCTTACGAAGACAGTAAATCCCGACGTTCACTGGAATATGCCATTGATTTTCTCCAAATCAAAAAAGACATCCCTTTCCATCGGGCTTTCAGCGATGCCTATTATACCGCAAAGGTTC
>JAZNIP010000221.1:0-5170 GCA_045577575.1 Lachnospiraceae bacterium
ATGAGGAGTGGGGAATACTGAAACGCATCCTGAGTGAAGAAGAGATGAATGAGCTTACAGATAAGCAGAGAGAATGGATTACAAGGAAGGAGCAGGAAGTTAAAAGAGCCGGTTCCGGCTGTGAGGACAGCTCTGCCCAGCCAATGCTTATGAACCAGAGGGCAGCAGAACTGACCAAAGAAAGGGTTTATGAGTTACTGGAACTATGTGTAACGAAAAAGGAGACAAAAGATTGAAAAAGAAATACCTAAAAGCGGTTTTTATATGGATATTGATAGTACCTATAGGCATATTAAATGGCGGTTTTAGAGAAATGGTACTAAACAAATTAGGGAAGATGGCACTGCCATTGAGTGGAATAATATTAAGTGCTTGCATTTTTCTGGTAGCGTACCTTTTGATTCCCAGAATTAAAGACTGTAAGAAAAGCGACTATTATATTTTCGGGATTATATGGTTTTTTCTTACTAATTTATTTGATTTGGCTATGTATTTATCTATGGGCGGCGGATTTATGGATTTGCTCAGAGCTTATAATTTTATGACAGGAAATTTATGGATAATAGTAGTTTTGTCAACGCTGTTTAGCCCGGTGATAACAGCGAAAAGGAAAAGATTGATTTAAAATGAGGATCAGGCAGTGAGGTGAACAACGTGTTAACAGTAGAACCGACAGCAGAAATGATAAAAGAATGGAAGTTTCTATATGATAAGAACCATGATAAGCTAAAGCCAAATCGCAGGACAGGAGCAGAGGTAGAACGGTATTTTCGGAATAAATACGCACCGGATAGATTGGATGCTTCTGAGTTCAGAAATTGTGTTGAATACAATATTATGATGAATGAACCGAATAAGGAAAAACTGCCGGATGGAGTATTGCCGGAGATTGTCGCATACATAATCAAGAAGCATAATATTTTAGTGGGAATTGATTTGATAACAGGCTATATTCATGTGGAAAGTGAAAATACTGATATGGCAGCAGAAATATACGATGACCTTTTTGCATTTCGGGGCTTGGATGAGAAGGATATCGAAAACTATTATTTGGTAGCATGCTATATGGAAAGCATAGAGAAGACAAGACGTGAGTTTGAAGAAAGCTTTCGGACAGGTTCCTATTACAATAAGCAGACAAGGGATGCAGAGCATTTAGAGTTGATTTTGAATTGTGTTCAGGTAGAAACGGGAATGCGGATTCTCGACTTGGGAACCGGAACAGGATATTTGGCTTTTCCGTTTGCACAGAAATATAAATCCGCAGAAGTAGTGGGATTAGATATTGTAGAAAAGACATTGGAAGAAAATCGCAGGAGAGCGGTGGCAGAAGGGCTTACGAACCTGCATTTTGTCGGTTATGAAGGAATGAAGTTTCCTTTTGAGAACGATTCCTTTGATATCGTGATTACCAGATATGCGCTGCATCATTTTCCTGGGATTCGTGATACATTCCATGAAATACACAGAGTGTTAAAAGACGACGGAATATTTTTCCTGTCAGATCCTGCTCCGAATGATGACGATGCGGAGCGTTTCGTAGATGAATATATGCAGATGAAAAAGGATGGACACATTCGGTTTTATACGAAGCAGGAATGGACTGAGATGGGAAAAGAAGCAAGCCTACAGTTTATGGACGGATTTGAAACTACCATTCGTTTCCCCAGAAAAAGAGAAACGGCATATGGATTTGATGATATTATCAGCCGACATGACAAGAACGTAATAAAGGGGTACGGAGTAGAGGTAACGGATGATGAAATATGGATTACGGAGAAGGTGAATAATCTTTTGTTTCGAAAGCCGGAATGCGGGGAATTGCTTTGTGATTCAACGTTATAGTACTTGAATTTGAGAGATTCAGGATTGTAATATAACAAGCTATATAGAAATCTGTCCACAGTGTCAGGTGGTATCCATGCATCATCAGCAGACATAGACAGGGTAGTGGAGTTATATATAAGTGAGAAATTTAATAAGATTGACAGACTATCAAAAAGAGGATGTTTATCATATCTTCAAAATAGCAGAGGAGAGTCTGCTGGGAGAAATGTAAAGTGTTAAACGTAAAAAATGGAGTTTAAGACAGGGAGGAGAAAGAATGAAAAAGATTGGCTTAGTTGGCGGAACCGGTCCGGAATCGACACTTATGTATTATAAGGAACTGAATTCAAGGATAGATGAGGCTACCGGTGGCAGGAATATGCCGGAGCTGGCAATCGAGAGCGTAAACTTTCGTAAGGCATGGGAATTGGTTTCGAACCAGCGATATGAGGAATTGGCTGATTACATTTCTGAAAAAGTTAATAATCTGGAGAAAAGCGGAGCTGAAATTATTACACTGACAGCTGCCACTATGCATATTGTATTTGATGAAATAGAAAACAATACGAAAGTTTCGTTAGTGAGCATTCCCCAGGCCATATGCAGGGAAGTGCTTGAAAAGGGATATAAAAAGGTAGGACTTCTGGGAACGATTTTCACAATGGAACAGGATTTTATGAAAAAAGATCTGCTTCAGACAGGAATCAATGTGGTGGTTCCGGATAAGGATGACAGAGAGCTTATTGCCAAGAGAATCTATGAAGAATTAGAACTGGGGATTGTGAAGGAGTCCACATTGCAGGAGTTCAAGGCAATCATCAAAAAAATGCAGGATATGCATGAAATAGAAGCAATCGTTTTAGGATGTACAGAATTGCCATTGCTATTAAACGATGCAAATTGCCCTCTGCCATGCCTGGATAGTGTGGCGATACATATTAAGAGGCTTGTTGAATTGGCACAGGGTTAATACCATTTACGGAGGTTTTTAGGAAGAAAAATGAAACGTAAAATACAATTAGTTGTTCTTTTTGCAGTGGTTATTTTTTGTGTAACCGGCTGTGAAAAAGAGCAGAAAGAAACATCTGAAAACGCAAAAATAAATATTGTATCAGAGATTGGTAATGAGACAGAGAGTGATACCGGGACAGAGCGTGATACCGGGACAGAGGGTGACAACAAGGAAGAGCTTGATAACAAGGCAGAGATAAGTACCGAACTTTCTTTTGATGAGCTGAAAAAAATTGAGTTCTGGTTTTCCAGTGGAGCAGGAGCCTGGGCAACGATACTGAATATCAATCCGGATGGAAGCTTTTACGGAGCATATACGGATGCTGAGATGGGAAGTGTAGGAGATGAGTATCCGAACGGAACTCAATACCGGTGTGATTTTACAGGGCAGTTTGCTCAGCCTGTGAAGATAAATGATTATACCTATTCTATGCAGATGATAGAAATAAATTATGAAAAAGAGGCTGGTACGGAAGAAATTATCGGTGGAATGAAATATTGTTACAGTGATGCTTATGGACTTGAGGATGCGGAAGATGTTTTGATTTACTTGCCGGGAGCACCGCTTGCAGAGCTGCCGGAGGAATTTCGGAGTTGGGTTGGTTTTTTTGATATTGAGGAAAGCGGTGAAAGTGAGCTGCCTTTTTATGCGTTGAACAATGAGGTACATCAGTATGGATTTGTCGGCTATGACATTGTAGAGAATCTAAAGCAGAGTATCAGTTTTTTTGAACAGGGGGCAGAACAACTTGAAAAAGATATTCAAAGTGAGCCCTATACGCAGCTTGAGTATAACCAAAAAACAGAGGAATTATATAATTTGTGGGATGCGGTATTGAATGATGAGTGGCAAGTGTTGAAACGTATCTTAGATGAAGCGGAAATGAATGAGCTTACGGTTAAGCAGAGGGAGTGGATAGCAATGAAGGAGCAGGAAGTGGAAAGAACCGGTTCCGGCTGTGAGGGTGGATCTGCCCAGCCTATGATTATGAACCAGAGGGCGGCAGAACTGACCAAAGAAAGGGTTTATGAATTGTTGGAGTTGTTGGAGTGACAGATTTGTAAGAGGTAAAATGGTGCAGGTCATAAAAGGCTGGAAAGGATAAAATGGATATGGAAATAAAGAAAATAGACTATGATTTTTCGGTGTGTAAAGTGGAGGATTATTCCCTTGCAAAATTGGATTCGGAATATTGCTTTATCGGGAAAACCGATGAAGAAAATTCGCTTGTATGTATGACGGACGATGTACCGTTCAATACGACGGAGAGAGACGATGGGTGGAAGGCTTTTCGGATTCAGGGAGTTTTGGACTTTTCGTTGATTGGAATTTTATCTAAAATTTCCGGAATTCTGGCAGAGCATAAAATCGGAATCTTTGCCATTTCTACTTTTAACACAGATTATGTGCTGACAAAAAAAGAAAATTATCAGAAAGCATTGGAAGCTCTAGGCAGTGCAGGATATAAAATTGTGGGATAAAGGTGTTTAAAAGGAGCAGATAATGAAAAAGAATTATACCTATGCCTTGCTTACCGTCTTTATATGGTCAACGATGGCAGCAGTCGTGAAAAAAATGTTATTTGACATACCGAATTTGCAGGCTCTTTCGGTCAGCAGTTATTTTGCTTTTTTCTTTTTGGTGGCGGTCAATATAAAAACCGGAGCAATCAAGGAAATGAAACATTTTTCAGCAAAAGAATACGGGATTATGAGCGGACTTGGTTTTGTCGGATTATTTCTGTATTCAGCACTGTATTATTACGGACTGGCACAGCTAAGCTCTCAGGAAGCATGCATTTTAAATTATTTGTGGCCGATTATGCTGGTGGTCTTTTCCTGTTTGATTTTGAAGGAGCGGATGACTGCAATGAAAGGCATGGCGATGATATGCTCCTTTATCGGTATTGTGATTCTGTCTATGGGAGGCGGCGGTGCAGCGAGTGGCAACCGTATATTGGGGATTATAGCTTGTGTTGTTGCGGCAGCCTGCTACGGGCTGTTTTCGGTGTTGAATAAAAAGGTTGACTATAATCAGAGCATTTCCATGATGATTTTCTGGTTTGTGGTGGCTGTTTTCGCAATGCTTAGCGGACTTGCGACGGAGAAATGGATTTCCATCAGCGGAGTGCAGTGGATTGGGATGCTGTGGCTTGGTGTAGTCATTGATGCTGTTGCTTACCTGCTGTGGGCATTGGCATTAAAGGGAAGTGAAAATACGGCAAAAATAGCTAATCTTGCGTTTTTGACACCATTTTTATCTTTAATCGTTTCGGCTGTGTTTTTAAAAGAGAAAGTGCAGCTTCGAGCGTTTGTAGCACTTGTTTTTATT
>JAZNIP010000222.1:0-2534 GCA_045577575.1 Lachnospiraceae bacterium
TTCCTACAGTTCAGGGAATAATACAGAATGGCTGAGCGTTGAGGAAATCAGAGAGCTTTTAAAGACGGTGGATTTAGAAAAATAAATAGTTTTTGAAGAGATGGGATGTATAAAGATAAGAATCCCTGTGGCGAATTCTACTATCCGTAACAAGCCCAGGTATTCTTATTTTTATTTAAAGAAAAAGGAGCATAAAACCATGAAAAAACCTGCAATTCTTGGCGGGGAACCGGTCAGAAGGACAAAATTGTATTATGGACATCAGTATATTGATGATGCAGATATTCAGGCTGTTGTAAGGGTACTGAAAAGTGATTTTTTGACATGCGGACCCGAGATTACGCGTTTACAGGACAGGCTGTGTGAAATTACGGAGGCAAAGCATGCCGTTGTGTGCAGCAATGGAACGGCAGCGCTTCATATGGCATGTCAGGCTGTCGGTATCGGCCCGGGGGATGAAGTAATCACAACGCCCATTACGTTTGCAGCATCGGCTAATTGTGCATTGTACTGTGGTGCAAAGCCGGTTTTTGCTGACATCAATCCAAAGACCTATAATATTGATCCGGAGAGCGTACTCGAAAAGATTACGGATGCCACAAAAGCAGTGGTAGCGGTTGACTTTACCGGACAGGCGGTAGAATTGGACAGACTTTTGAAAATCTGCCATGACAGAGGAATTCTTTTGATTGAGGACGGAGCACATTCCATCGGTACAATCTATGACGGCAGACCGGTAGGCTCTGTTGCAGATATGACAACCTTTAGTTTTCATCCCGTGAAAACCGTAACCGGTGGTGAAGGCGGTGCAGTATTGACAAATGATAAGGATTTATCTACAAAGCTGCAGCTTTTCCAGACGCATGGAATTACAAGAGAAGAGC
This sequence comes from Lachnospiraceae bacterium, assembly GCA_045577575.1. Classification (GTDB taxonomy): domain Bacteria; phylum Bacillota; class Clostridia; order Lachnospirales; family Lachnospiraceae; genus VSOB01. The sequence continues at coordinate 885 of JAZNIP010000222.1, forward strand.
AGCTTCTTTGCCATCCGTCTCATGGCAGTTGGTACTATGAGCAGGTAGAGCTTGGTATGAACTATCGAATGACGGATATGCAGGCAGCGCTTATCAGTAGTCAGCTTGATAAGCTGGATGCATTTTCAAAGAGAAGAAAAGAGATTGTTGCAAAATATAATGAGGCATTTTCGAAGCTGCCGGAAATCAGTGTGCAGGAGGAAATACCTCAGTCGGATACAACCAGACACTTGTATATTTTAAGGCTTGTGCCGGAGAAGCTGACCATAGACCGAAAGGGATTTTTCGAGGCGATGACAGCAGAAAATATCTGCTGTAACGTACACTATATTCCGGTATACTGGCATCCATATTATGAGCGACTTGGCTATGAAAAAGGAAGCTGTCCACAGGCAGAGAAGCTGTACAGCGAAATGATGAGTCTGCCACTTTATCCGGCTATGTCAGATGAGGATGTGGAGGATGTTATTGCGGCAGTTGAAAAGCTGTGTGCATATTATCGCAAATAGGGGAAAAAGGATGAGAAAACGAGTTGCAATTATTACGGCAAGAGGCGGTAGCAAACGGATTCCCAAAAAAAATATCAGGGATTTTTGTGGAAAACCGATTTTGGTGTATTCTATTGAAGCGGCACTGGCGTCAGCTCTGTTCGATGAGGTGATGGTGTCTACTGACAGTGAGGAAATTGCAGAGATTGCACGGGCAGCAGGTGCAAAGGTGCCGTTTATGCGAAGTGCGGAAACGGCAAATGATTACGCCTCTACAACAGACGTGCTTTTGGAGGTGCTTTCGGATTACGAAAAAGAGGGACATGTATTTGATACCGTGTGTTGCATTTATCCCACAGCTCCTTTTGTGACAGCAGAAAAATTAAAATGTGCTGTTAAGCTGTTGGAGGAAAAGGATGTGGACAGTGTGGTGCCGGTGGTACGGTATTCCTTCCCGCCGCAGAGGGCGTTTGTCATTTGTGACGGATTTACGGTAATGAGATATCCGGAGCATGCACAGACACGCTCACAGGATTTGGAACCATATTTTCACGATTGCGGACAGTTTTACTGCATGCAGACGGAACGCTTTTGTGTGAAAAAACAGATTTTTACAGATTGTATGCTTTCTGTTGAGATGCCGGAGATGCAGGTACAGGATATTGACACGGAGAGCGATTGGGAACTGGCAGAACTAAAGTATCGGATGATGAGAGGAAGAGAATGAAGGTAAAATACAAAGGGATAATCTGCTGTATGTGTGTTGTTTTCTTGTTCCTTTTGTGGCTGGGTAATATACAATTAGATACTCATAATGTGATTCAAAGATATTTATATGAGGATAAAGGGATATTAATGTTCCAACAGGGAGAAGATGTAGATGCGGTGTTAGATATTCCGATTGGAAGTGGTCGGGAGAAGATTGAGGCGCATGTAGAAAAGGACAATGCATATAAGCTTTATTTTTTTCTTCCGTCAGGAGCATCAATGGAAGCAATAGAAGTTATTGCAGGACAAGAGTACCGTATAAATGAAAAAGATACAGTGATAAAACTTGGAAAAGAACTCTTGCGTCAGGTTATTAAAGGTGCCGGGGTGTTAGTAACATCGCTAGGAACAGAATTAGTAAAACAATTGCCATATTTATCAAATACGACAAAAG
>JAZNIP010000223.1:0-3399 GCA_045577575.1 Lachnospiraceae bacterium
ACACCTGCGGCGGTAGCGCGTATTTTGGAAAAAGCGGTTGCCAGAAAGGATATGGAGACCTTAGAACATCTTACGCCGGTTTTATTGAGAGAGCTGGAGGAGTATAAGGAACGGATACAGAGTACGATGCCGGAGGCAGAGAAGAGGGAACTGCATGACAGACAACAAATTCTGGCACGTTTGGAAATGCTGTATCAGGCACTTGTGGAGTATGATGTGGATAAGGCAGATTCGGCAGTAGAACAGCTAATGAAATATACCTATGAGAACAGTTTGCAGACAGAGATAGAAAAGGCTTGTAAGTGCGTCAGACAGTTGCAGATGGAGGAGGCAGCTTCTTTGATGGAGAGAATCATAAGGAGCTATACAAGAGAAACGATATGAAAAAAATATTGCTGTTTGGAAAGCTGAATGAAATTACAAAGGACATCAATGCATACCTGCGCGATTATTTTCAGGTGCAGCTGTGCTCTGAGAATGTGGAGACCGTCATAGGAATGCTGAAAATTTTCCAACCGGATATGGTGATTATCAGTCTGGTTGGCTTGTATGAAACGGCACATAGTGCTATTTTTACCGAGCTGTATAAAAATTATCGGGAATTGCCGGTAATTGTAATCGGAACCGAAAAAGAAAACAATGCATTTATTCCTTATTGGAGAGGTACGCAGTTTTCAAGCTTAAATCGTCCGGTGGATTGTGAAAGAATTATGAGTGCCGTATGCGGGAATCTGCATATCGATATGGACAGAATGCTGCGTGAGGAAGAAGAAAAAACAAAAAAGCATATTATTTTAGTGGATGATAATGCTGAGTTTTTGAGAAGCATAAAAACCGTTTTGGAAGAGAAATACAGTGTTTCACTGGCGATTTCTGCTTCTTCGGCTATGACCATTATGGGGAAACGGAAGCCGGATTTGATACTTCTGGACTATGATATGCCGATTTGTAACGGAAAGATGATGCTGGAGATGATACGGGCAGATGAGAATCTGAAGTATGTGCCGGTTATTTTTCTGACCGGATTTTCAGATCAGGAGCATGTGCGCTCGGTTCTGGACCTAAAACCGGCAGGATATTTTTTAAAGCCTCCGGCTTATGACAGTCTGATGGTAAGTATTGAAGAACTGATTGGTGAATAGCATATTGAAAAAGCATTGTGCCATATAAATAAACAAAGAACTCATAAAAGAGGCAGACCAAATGAAAATAAGGCGATGGATAAAGCGAATGGTAATTCTCGACTTATGGATGCTGGGGATGCTTCTTTTTTTATGCATATGGGAATCACGCTACACACAGGAGAATATAGTGGAGGTTATGGCGACGGACAATGCGATGGGAGTGCAGGGAGAAGGGAAGAAGATTGCGCTAACCTTTGATGACGGACCGCATCCGTATTATACGGAACAGCTTTTGGACGGGTTGAAGGAGCGGGGCGTAAAGGCAACGTTTTTTGTGACCGGGGAGCATGCTTTGCTGCATCCCGATGTTATACGGCGAATGGCGGAAGAAGGGCATCTTTTGGGAAACCATACTTATACCCATATGCAGCTACGCAATGATAATCGGGAGCAATTTAAAGAGGAACTATTGTTGACCAATCGGGTCATCAAAGAGATAACGGGAGAAGATACGCTCTATGTGCGTCCGCCCTATGGCATTTGGGACAAAAAGCTGGAAAAGGAATTGTCTATGCTGCCTGTGCTCTGGACAGTTGACCCACTTGACTGGTGCTCGGATGACGCCGACTGCATTGCAGATAAGGTCATAACAAAAGCCGGAGAGAATGATATTATTTTGATGCATGATTACTATGAATCCAGTGTAGAGGCAGCTCTGGCTGTGGTGGATAAATTGAAGGAGCAGGGGTATTTGTTTGTAACGGTAGAGGAGCTTATGCTGGATTAAGGAGCTGTAATCAAAAAAATATAAAAAAGAAATTGATATTTTTTCTTGACAATGAATTCTTTGAGTGCTAGATTATTAACAACATGAAAAAGCCGTGACGGAAACGAGTAGCAGGGCAGAGGCATCCAGAGAGAGTTGCATTTGGTGAAAGCAGCTTATGAGGAAACCTTGTGAAAACCATTCCAGAGCCGCAATGCAGAAAGAGACGAATGATGCAGTGAAGAAAGAAATCGCAAAGTCAGCTCTACTAAGTGTTGCCGTATGCCTGCGTTAAAGGATAGGATTTGTCAGAATCTAAAGTGAAATATTAAGGTGGAACCGTGCATAGTGCACCCTTAAAGACATTTTGTTATGTCTTTAAGGGTGTTTTTTTATGCGTACTGAGGCGGTAAGGAAACGGTCGCTGGCGCGACCCTCCTTAGGCGTGGAAATCTTACAAGTGAGATTCCATGAAAGTGCGCAGGTCGTAATGGAAGCCGTCATGGATGAAAGTGAAAGGAGAATGAATATGAAGGTATTGGAGAAAAACGGAAGTATCAGAGAAGGTGCATTTGAAGAAAAGGAAATCAGTCAGGCATTCTGGCATACGACAGCGCACATTTTGGCACAGGCAGTGAAGCGTCTGTATCCGGATACAAAGTGTGGTATCGGTCCTGCCATCGAAAATGGATTTTATTATGATTTTGAGTTTTCATTTCCGTTTACGGATGCACAGCTGCCTGAAGTAGAGGCAGAGATGCAGAAAATTGTAAAGGAAGCACTGCCGCTGCAGGTGTATGAGGTGACGAGGCAGGAGGCTGCGGCTTATATGGAGGAGCAGCAAGAAAGCTATAAGCTGGAAATGATTCAGCAGCTTGACGAGGCAGAGAAAATTACGTTTTATAAACAGGGAGATTACGCAGAGTTTTGTGCGGGACCTCATGTAACAAGTACGCAGCAGATTAAGGCATTAAAGCTCACATCCGTAGCCGGAGCATACTGGAGGGGCAATGAAAAGAATAAAATGCTTACAAGAATTTACGGAATTTCTTATCCGAGTCCGGCACAGCTGAAGGATTACATTACGATGCAGGAGGAGGCAAAAAAGAGAGACCACAGAAAGCTTGGCAAGGAGCTGGGGCTCTTTACGATTTTGGAGGAGGGACCGGGATTTCCGTTCTTTTTACCAAAGGGTATGGTGCTGAAAAATCTGCTGATTGATTATTGGCGCAGGCTCCATGAGCGTGAGGGTTATATGGAAATATCCACACCGATGATGTTGAATCGCAGCCTGTGGGAAACATCGGGACATTGGGATCATTATCGGGAAAATATGTATACAACAGTAATTGATGAAACGGATTTTGCCATTAAACCCATGAACTGTCCGGGTGGCATGCTTGTTTACAAAATGGAGCCTCATTCCTATAAGGAACTGCCGATGCGTCTGGGAGAGCTGGGACTGGTGCATCGTCATGAGAAATCCGGTCAAATGCACGGCTTGATGCG
>JAZNIP010000224.1:0-2502 GCA_045577575.1 Lachnospiraceae bacterium
AGCAGGACTCGAACCCATAGCAGAGCAATATGCCGGTGGCATATTGCTGTGACCAGAGCAAACACTGCTCACTACCTCTATTTTCGCCTGTGGCGAAAATGCATATCGAGTCCTGCCTCCGCAACCAACAATGCGAACCGAAAAAGATATCGGTTCGGAAAACACAGAAACCAAAACGGTTTCTGGGGTTTTTCGTGCCATTTTTCAAAGTTAAAATTAAAAGATATCATTTCACCAAAACGACCTTTGGGGAGGACTTGAACTAAAAGCCAAGGATTTAAGGGGCAGATTATGCGGTTATTTTCGCAGAGTCTGCCGCTTTTTTCGTTTCTTTAATTGTTAAATGTTTATGTCTTGGGAGGTTGCGCATAAAATGTATGCGCAACCTCCTTTTTGTTTTGTACTCCCTCCTCCAACCATGAGGATGAGTAAATATATCGGAAACCGAAATGTCTCATGCAGTATTTTGATAAAAACGGCAAGGAAATCAATACAGGTATATTCTGCGATTACTTGTTTAGTTCTCTGATTTTTTCTTTTTTATGACTGTAAAAACAACAGAAGCACTTACAAGAACTACAGCAGCAATTGATATCCATAGCCAAGTCAGATTGTTGGAATCAACCGTTACATTTGTATCATCTGCGCCGCCGACATTAGAGATACTTGATGAGTCGGTCGTGATTACCTTAATTTCCGGTTCTTGCGCCTCTCTGACAGCATACACAGCAAAGGGCGAGAAATGGTATGTTAAAAATGTTGTGTAGAGTTGTGATTTATCCTCAGATAGGCTGACTTCACCAAAATCGAGATCTGCTACATTCAAGTTCGTGTTATCGTCATTGGGAAAATGCAACGCTATATATTGCGTTTTATCCGTTTCATCAAACAGCGATGCTGACAAGCCCAATGTTCCGAGATCGAATGTCTGCGAAACAGTACCGATTTTCTCTCTTTTACCATCGTTATCCGTAAAAAGTGCTTCACCGGTACCCGACCGAAGCGTAATATCATTTGCTCCAATCAAATAAACATCGTACTTTTTACCGGGGGTTAAATCGAATCCGTCAAGATTAATATCGGGTGTAACAGAGCCGAGATATCTTGAGCCGACGGCAGGCACGTTGGTTGGAGTAAGATCATCGTAAAGCTCGATCAGACCATCATTGATCATACCTGCCGGTTTTCCTTCGTGATGTAAAACCATCATGTGAGTGCCATCCTCATTTGTATAAGAAACCGGAGTATTATACAGGACTCCGTCTATACGAATGAACTCATCCTCTGTCTGTTGAAGATTTGTCCGAAATCCGTCTTTCTCCTTAAATTGCGATGTTGACATATCGAAGTCACGCATCACGCCGTCTGACAAGCGGATCATCGAAAGCACGGAGCCTTCTCCGTCATATCTGCCAATACAATATTTTTCGCCGTCAATCATTACAAATTCGCCGGAACGATATTCTGTGCCATTGGTATGGGTATAAATAGCATCTGCAAGTGCTGATGATCCAAAGTGATTTGTAGTAATATTTCTCTCCGGTTCAAGTAACGAAAGGATGGGGTCAAGCCCGATCTTTTGGTTCGTAACCACGAGAGAAGCATCGTTAGGAACATCTATCCCTTCCGCAGGAAGAAACGTGACGTTTTCCACCCCGGCGTTCTCATCAATCTTTACAGCAACCGCATTCAACCTTTGAACTGTTTTGTCATCTGCAATCTTCTCACCACAGCCTTTACAATAAGTGTCACCCGTATATCCTTCTTTATCAATGGTTGCGGAAACTGCATTCTTGATTTCTGTTCCACCTGTATGGTTTGAAGGATCTTTCTTGCCGGTAGTATTACCACACGAGCAAGTAGAAGGAGCTACACAGGTAGCCTTAGAATAACTGTGGACATGTTGTGCGTTTCGTGTTTCTGCGTAAAGGCAGTCCTCGCACCAACGCTCCTCTGTACCATCGCTGTTTTTACTCCAGGATGTAAAATTATGAGGTTCAGAAGCAACAAAAATGTGTCCGCACCAGCACCTGATCCTGTGACTGGTAGCATCTATCTTCTCACCATATCCCTCCGGGCTTTGGTGATTGTTGGGGTTTGTATTGCCGTATGCTGTTCCACAACCTTCGCAGATAGCGTTGTATTGGCACGTTGCATTTCCACCGTAATGCTCATGATACGTACTGAATTCGCACACGATACAGCGATACGGATATCGGCTAAAGTCATGCGCTCCGTATCCACTGCACTCTGACTCGGAGGTAATGTTGCAATTATCATTAGCACAAGCGTGCCAATGATGTGTATCGTTGGCTGTCCAAGTATCGGACCAGGAATGGGTATGCTCTGTTACAGCAAATGCCGGCATAGGCATCAGACTTATAACCAAGCAAATAGTAATAATCCATAAGATTGTTTTTTTCATAACGAAACCTCCTTTTCAGAACATTTCTCTGTAAAAAATTAATTTACATAACATATTATAGCACACAATTATGAAAA
>JAZNIP010000225.1:0-4508 GCA_045577575.1 Lachnospiraceae bacterium
CAATGTCATAAATCAACTCCTTGGCTCACAGAACGACATGGCTACGATCCGACTTCATCCTACGAATCATGTGCGCTCACTGCTTTCTGCCTGACGAGAATCTGCCTGTTCCTTTTCCATCCGTTCCCGCTCTGCCTGAGACAGCCGCAGATAATCCGGCTGATGTGCCGAAGCATCCTCATACCTGCCCTGCGCATACAACACTCCCGCATAAACACCTACTGCTGCTGCACTCTGCATCCTTCTGTGTGCAGGTGCCAGAGAATAGGGTACCTGCATAAGCTCCGATAACTTTTCAGCAAAAACAGGAACACCATCACCGAGGAAAATCACTTCCCTGCCATAATCGTTACAGCACTGTACAATCTCTTCGATTGACACTGCACATTGCTTTTTAATAATATGCAGCTCATATGCCACCCGATTTTCTGCCTCTGTTCTTTTAAACTCATATAAGCCGGTATATACCTGATTTCTTCTGGCATCCATAATCGGACAAATCAATTTATCCGTTCCGTACATCTGATATGCCAATCCGTCTACGGTAGGCACCGGAATAATCGGCTTTTTCAGTGCCAATCCAAGTCCCTTAGCCGTAGCACTGCCGATACGAAGCCCCGTAAAAGACCCCGGTCCGGCTGCCACCGCAATCGCATCAATTGTGGAAAGCTCTAATTCCGTCATTTGGCGGATTGCATCCATCATAGGAACCAATGTCTGCGAATGTGTCTTTTTGTAATTGACACTATATTCTGCTACTAATCTGTCATCCTCCAAAACCGCTACCGATGCAGTCAGTCCGGAGCTGTCCAGTGCTAATATTTTCATAATTCACGACCTGTTTTCTCATTTATTGTAATCTTTCGATAATCGAAGCCCTTTTCCGGATTCTTCTCTATTGTAATATGCTTACAATTCTCAGGTAAAATCTCCGCAATCAGCTCTGCCCATTCAATCAGACATACACCCTGTCCGAAAAAACAATCCTCATAGCCGATTTCTTCCATTTCTTCTACATCACCAATGCGATATACATCAAAATGATATAATGGCAGTCTGCCCTCTTCATAAATCTGTACAATCGTAAAGGTAGGACTGCTTACCGGCTCCGTAATTCCCAAGCCCTTTGCAAACCCCTTCGTAAATACAGTCTTGCCGACTCCCAAATCTCCTGTCAATGTATAAATATCTCCTGCAGCAGCCCCCTGTCCGATTTTTTCTCCGAGAGCAAGGGTTTCTTCCGCACTTAATGTCTCATATATCATCCTTTTACAATCCTTTACCACCGTATTTTAACCTTTTCCGGTTTCATGTGGGTAGAAATCATTTCAATCACCTTTGTTGTCAGCTCCCCCATATCCTTGCGCGGAAAAATCCAGGCATTTACCTTTGTATTATAAACAATAATACTCTTTCCGGTGGAAACTGCCTTATAAATGTCCTCCCATTTCTGAAGCTGACTCTGCTCGCCCTGTGAAACGCGGATGCCCTCATCCGTCATTTCATAATGAAGCGGCTGCTGAAACACCGGTGTACTTTTTATCTGTTTTACAGAGCTCAAATATAAGCTGCATGGCAGATACAGCAGTAAAATAATACCTGCTGCCAGATGCAGCAAATTACCGGAGCTGAAATATACAACGACAAACACCGCACCCACTCCGCTTCCCAAAAGTCCTGACAGGCTGCCATAGGTATGATGCAGCATATAATCATACAAAATATTGGTTGTAATTTTTGTATCAAATTCCAGTCGCATAGTACTCTCCCAAACACGCTTACTTCTATTCTATTATACTGAAAATAAAAGAAAGTGCAAGGAATTTCCCTGCACTCTCACCTATCCTGCTATTCATGTCGCAATGCTTCTATCGGGCTGAGCTTTGCCGCCTTTTTCGCCGGATAGATACCGAAAAACAGTCCAACTCCCGTCGAGAAAAGGGTGGCAATCAAAATCACCCCGACCTCAATGGATGCCTTAAATCCTACGATGGCGCAGATTCCCACCGCTCCTGCAATTCCGATAAGAATACCCAGCAGTCCTCCTACCAGAGTAATAATTGCCGATTCCGACAAAAACTGAACCATGATAGAGGAGGTTCTGGCACCCAGTGCCTTTCGGATACCGATTTCTCTCGTACGCTCCGTCACGGAAACAAGCATAATGTTCATAACACCGATACCACCCACCAGCAGCGAAATCGCCGCTACAAAGGCAATAAAAATGGTAATATAATTTAAAATTGAATTTACCGATGCCATGCTGTCATTGTAATCCTGAACAGTAATCAGGTTTTCTCCCCTGATACCGTATTTTGCTTCCAATAGCTGTACCGTATCCTCTGCTACTTCAGAATTATAGCCTGCATTATCCGCTATCACATACATATCGGTAAAGTCACCTATCCACAAGCCAAATTCTGACAGTGCTGTCATCGGCATTTCTATCTCAATCTCATCTCCGTACATCATGCTTGTCAGAGTCGCTGCATTATCCTTCCTGACACCGATAATGGTTATCTCCCTTGTAGCGTTGTAGATTGTCACCTCCATTGTCATGCCGACAACATCCGTGCTTCCGAAAAGCTTTTTGGCTCCCTGCTCCCTGAGTACACCGACCAATCTTCCTGCATCATAGTCATTTTGAGTAAAATAGCTTCCTTTGACAATCGGATCCTTCGAGGAATAGAGTGTCGCTTCATTTCCTGCACCCACGACCGCATCAAAGCTACCCTTTCTCCCCTGCGCGCTACACCCCCATATATTCCAGACCGGTGTCACACCCTTTACATGTTTTACCTTTTCTTCTATCATGGTAAAATCATCTTCTGTAAAATATAGGGTATCCTGTTCCCCTTTTTGCTGACTGACCTGTAGCCAGAGCACTCCGCCTGCCATAGAATCCAGCTCCGTATTTACCTGACTTTTCAGACCGTTTCCAATGGAAATCATCATAATTACCGAAGAAATACCGATAATGATTCCAAGCATGGTCAGAATCGAGCGCCCCTTATTGCTGCGGATATTCATTAGCGCAATTTTAATATATTCTCCTATTTGAGACATTCTGCTTTCATACCCTCCTCTATGCCTTCCGAAGAATCGGTAATAACCATTTCCCCCTCTTCAAGTCCTTCCAGTACTTCCATGCTGTCCTCTGATGTAAGACCGATTTTCACCTGCCGTTTTTCTACAATGCCCTCCTTTATCACATAGCAGAAATCTCCGCCCTGATCTGCATTAATAGCCGAAAACGGCACTACAAGTACATTTTCTGCCTTTTCTGCATATATGGTTACCCTTCCTTCGATTCCGAGATAAATATTTTCATCCGGATTGTCAATATGTACCTGTGCGGTTACCAGTCTGCTGCCGGAATCGTTTTTCTCAGCCATATGATTGATTTTGCTCACCGTTCCTTTATAGGTATTGCCTGCCACAACAACTTCTGCCTTTTGTCCGAGTGCCACCTTTTCCAAATCATATTTGGAAAGCGAAACGGTAACGCGTACCTCTTCACTGTTTTCCACCTTCATCAGCTTTGAACTCTGGTCAGTAACAAAACCGTCATGTACCTCCAGCTCGGTCACCACACCATTAAATTCCGCAACAATACCTGCCTTTGCTTCCTCCAAATGTGCCTGTGCCTTCTCCTCTGAAATCTTGGCTTTCTGGGCAATCGCCTCCAGCTCCTTCTTTTTATTGGCATCTAAGATATTGTTTTCAGCAGAGCTTTGGTCTGCCTTCCAATCTGCCTTCAGCTCCTGCATGTCAGCCAGTTTTTCCTGTTCCTTTACTATCTGGCGTTCCAACTCGGTCAGCTCCTTGTCCATATCCAGCTCTTCTATTTTTTTATCAACCTCGGCGATTTTATTTCTCACCTCGTAGTCGGCACTCCACATGGAATCCGTAATTTTTCCGTCCGGCTTTATCTCCATATTTACAGCAATTCCGTTCTGCTGTCTGTTCAAACGATATTTTTCATCCAACAGCTCCAGTCGTTTCTTTGCTTTTTCATCCGTCACCATATTTTTCAAATCATTAATAAAATCCTGCTGTGCGTGAATCATGGTTTCTGCAATTTCCAGTGCACTTGTTGATTCATTATAAATCCGTTCCTGTTCATCACTCTCTGCCATTGCACTTAAATAGCTGTTTTCACTGGCAGATGCCTCAAGTGCTCCCTCCCTTTGGGTAAACTCCAAATCCTCCGTATCATAGGTCAGCAGCACATCTCCTTTTTTGACGGAATCTCCCTGTTCCACCGTAACTGATGCGACCTTAGCATTTAATGGTGCATAATATACTTTGGCTTCCTCGCTTTCTACAACTCCGCTGGCACTTATCATGGTCTCCACATCACCACGCACCACTTCCTCAGCCGGAAACATCGGCACCTGATTCCCCTTTGCTGCTGCACCGATTACGGTACTACCCGCCAAAAGTATTACAAAGTCGGAGGCCAAGCGGTCTTAGGAAGACAATGTCATAAATCAACTCCTTGGCTC
>JAZNIP010000226.1:0-10646 GCA_045577575.1 Lachnospiraceae bacterium
CAACCTACCGTAATAATTTTACGAATCGCGCCAATCGGTGAAAGAGTTCCCGGCAAAGGTCCCGCATTTCCAGCTGCCGCTACCACAACGATTCCCTGATTCCACACTTCCTCTACACACGCTATAAGCTCTTCCCGCTGCTTTCCTTTTAAATGAAATTCCATGCCGATTGAAATATTTAAAACCCGAACATTCCATTTGTTCTGATTTTTCAGTACCCATTCAATCCCCTGAATCATATTCTCTATCGTACCATCACCATTATTATTTAAAATCTTGCCGACAACCAGACGACAGTCGGGAGCAATTCCCTGATAGCGCCCTCCGGAAAGCTTACCGCTTCCTCCCAGTATTCCTGCAACATGTGAACCGTGCCCATCATCATCGTAGATTCCATTCTTTCCGTTTACAAAATCCGCAAAATCTACAATACGTTCTGCATAATCAGGATGCCTGGCTACTCCGGTATCCAAAATTGCCACGGTAACATTTCTTCCTGTGTACTTTGTATTGCAATCTATCTGCCTTCTTACACGAAACAAAACAGACTCCCGGCTTTTTTATTATCCTATGCCGAAAGTCTGTATTTGCTACATATTTACTTTTGTTGTCGGTATTTGTCACACAGCAGCTTTTCCGTAGGACTTTTCATCGCGTTTCATAAACAACAGAACAGAAAGGCAGGCAAGTCCCAAAGACAGGAACCACTTTGGATGAATTGTGTCACCTGTTTTCGGCGAAATATCCGTTGCCGCTGTCAAATTAGCTGTATCAACATAAATAGTATACGGTGAGAAATGTGTTGCCGTAAAGGAAATACAGTCCACACCATCAATTGTATTGTATCTGGCATCCAATTTATCAAGCATACCGTTTACAACACCTGCTGACTTATTATTACCACCATACTGAATCTGTCCGTCCGGAATCGGTAATGTAATATTAACCTTCAAGCCGGAAGCATCCGAAATCGGAATCGTACCGGTCGCATCATAAAGCGTAATATCCATTGATGTATATACGATATTATCAAGCGAACCGAACTCATTTAGTAATGCATTCTGTACTTCAAGCTCTGCATCCTCGCTATCCGTAATCTTAACAACAAATTCATCACTGGAGCCCTCTACAGTAGCAGACGCCAAATCTGTATTTGAGAAGCCGGGCTTTGTAATAAATACCTTGGCATTGGTATCCGGTACTGCAACTGCCGTACCCGTGCCACCACTTCCACCGGTACTATCTCCGGTGCCGGTACTTCCGCTTCCTCCGGTACTACCTGCATCACCTGTGCCACCGGCACCGCCTGTACTCGGACTTACAATCGGCGACGAAGTACTATAGGTTGTACTGCTTCCACTGCTTCCCTGCTTATAATTTGCCTTTACCGTAACACGGTTATCCGGCATAGTAAATGTTGTTGTCGTATTTTGTGCATTCGAGATAACTACGTTCTCCGATTCTGTCGTCCAATAACTGAAGCTCTGTCCGTCCGGTGCCGGATTGGCTGTAATCGTAACCGTGCGACCTTCCTTATAACGACCACTTCCCATTCCGTTGATAACGGTTACTGTATGAATGTCGTCGTCATCGTCATCATCGTCATCGTCGTCATCATCATCGTCGTCGTCATCATCATCGTCGTCATCGTCATCATCATCGTCGTCTTTGTTCGTACCACTTCCACTTCCGCTGCCACTGCTTCCCGAGCCGCTGCCGCTGCCGTCACCTGATTTATACTGAGCAATCAGAACAACGTCTTCAAAAATCTTGTCATAGCTTCCGCTCCAACCGGTAAAGGTATAACCCTCTCTCGTCGGATTCTCCGGTGGTGTTGCACTGCTACCCTCGCTGACATACTGCGGATCACCAAGCATCGTTCCGTTATAATCAAGGAAGGTTACCTTATAGGTATCGCCAATGATTTCCCAACTCGTCTCATAATATTTCGCATACTCAATTGCTGCACTGTCTTCATAGGAACGAATCAAAACAGCCTTATCATGCTCAAAAGCATCCGATGCAATCGCAACCTCTCTACCATAAATGGTTACACCCAAATATTTACCGGCAGTGTCATTTGCAAACGCTTCTTCCTGTATCATTTTCAGGGACTGAGGAAGTGTTACTTCGTTCAGATTTGCACAATTTTTAAATGCATACTTCGGAATGGTATCCAGCTTTGTGGATTTATCCAGATATACCAAACGGATATTATCACATTCTTCAAACGCACCTTCCCGCATATGAGAAACTTCTGCTAACAGAGGGTCATAATCAATTCCCACTGTTGTCTCACCTACACCGTTTCCTCTTGCCGGAAGACATTCTTCAATTGTATAGGTGTTATCTGTATTTTTGGAGTAAATAATACCGTTTTCTCCGGTATATTTTTCATTGCCTTCTACTTTTACAAGCTTATCACAGCCTCTAAACGGTGCTGTCCCGATATCCTCCATTGCCTCGCCAAGTACAACGGATTCCAGATTCTCGCAGCTGTCAAATGCATAGTCAGGAAGATACTGTACATCATGCATCGTAATGCTCGTAATGTAGTCATTACCCTTTTTCAAATCCTGCTTTCTATCAGCATCCGGCAAATCCGGTTCCTCAAACCATCCGCTGAACAGACCCGGAACGACATCCTCATCAGAGCTTCCCAGTTTCAAATATTCCAGTCTCTCATCTGCCAGATAGGTATTATAGTTTCTGGAATTCTCCTGAGCATTGTAGTAGCCTGCCGCATCAATCGACTGCACACCCTTTGGCACAACCGGATTGAAAATGTTATCCATGATATCAAATCCGCCGCCCTCAGCCGTCGATAACGTCTGCCACGGATTGCTGTACTCATTTTCATACAGATCAATCAGACTGTAATGCTTTCTTCCAAGACTCGAATCATCTGTATAGTAATATCCTACATTAATTGTATCTTCATTTGCAGTTCCTTCATAAACCGTAACGGTCTGACCCTGATTCCACGGTCCGTCATGCTCTACCATTTTTTCAAATGCCGCATCAGAGTGAGTATCATCCCATTCCGCCCGTGCCTCCGCATATTCCTTACGATTGTTATCATTGGTTTCACCGGAATAATAAGCAGAATAATAGATTTGTTCCATATCTTTACAATACTCTGCATTATCCTCATCAACCGTTTCGTAATGTGGGTAATCCACTAAGGTTACCAGCTTTGTCTTATCGTCATACATTACGGTAATGTTTTCAGGTGATAACGATTTATAACATACACGAATACCCGCAAGCGGGTCTGCATAAATGTCAGGGTTCGTCGCATAAGCAAACGGAGCAAACTCCTCCACCACATCTCCCTTAAAGGTCATCGGAGTACCACCTGTTGAAAAGGAATCGTCCTTCATGGAAAAGCTGGCATAACCGGCTGCCGGCTCCGGAAACTCTACCGTAACCATGTCAACATTGTCACCGCAATACACGGTTTTCGGTCTTCCGTCATCATCCTCGACAACTCTGCTACCAAATGCATTGGCTCCTACTGTCGTAATGGAATCACATAACACAACCTCTTCCAAATTCGGACATCCGGAAAACACATCGTCCTTAATTTCCGTAATCTCACATCCATCCTCAAAATAGATTGCGCTAATATAGTTTTTAATGTCATATGTGGCATTTTCATCGCTCTCAAAGCTGTCCGGCTCCAATGCCTTTACTGTAATATTACCAACCTCCGCCGGAATGGTAACCGGTTCAATGCCAGGTGATGTTACAGTCGGTGCAAAGTCATAGGACTTCAGATTACCGTTTTGGTCAATCAGCATCAATCTTTCGTCTTTGCATATTTCAAAATAATCAATACCATTTTCCTTGTATACATACGGCACACCTGTTCCGCCGAGTGCATAGGTTTCAGCCGCCCAAGTACTCGTTCTCGGCAACGACTCCTTTAATGAACCGTCAATTCGCGCTGTTTTCGGTCCTCGTACATAGAAGTCCGGATTTTCCACTTCATTGAAAAGCACCGGATTGTATGCAGTTTTTCCGACTGCACTTGCTCCGTTATCCGGAAATACCACATATTCCAGATTATAGCAATCCTGGAAAGTACCATCCGGAATAGTATTGTCCACTGCGCCACTTGTGTCACTGTCAAACTCTGTATATCCCGGCATCGTAACGGTCTTTAATTCCGAACGTCCTGCTAATATGTAATTACCGCAGGGTGACTGCATCTCCGGGAACGTAAAATCCGTCAATGCCCTTCCGGTTCCTTCTTTTACCGCAAATACAGCTTTTCCCAAAGTCTTGACATTTGTATCGACATCGCCCCATTTTACGGAAGAAAGAGCCGTATCTCCCCAAAAAGCATAGTCCTTAATCTCAGTTGCAACCGCATGAGAACCGGAAACAAAATCAATACCGGTCAACTGCTTGCAGTTTGCAAAAGCCGCCTCACCGATTTCCGCCACATTCTTAGTCACTACAAACTCTGTCAGACCTGTGTTATAAAAGGCTTCCGCTCCGATTGCCTCCAGCGGGTCACTCGCCTGAAATGTCTTAAGACTGGTACAGCCGGAAAAGGCTCTGTTTCCAATGGTTTCCAGATTATATGCGTTGAACTCTGTCATGGAGGAGCAGCCTGCAAACGCATTGTCTCCAATATATTTCAATGCTGTCGGAAGAGAAATCGTAACAACGTTTGTTACACCTGCAAACGCATTGTCTCCGATCGCCACAACAACACCGTCCGCAGGCTCAGCACATGCATAACCCAATGAATCCACTACCAAATCCTGACTCACTACTGCTTCATCTGCCACCTGAGGAATATAAGCAACATTCGTCTCAATCGGATTGCCTTCATCATCCGTTATGGTACTGGAAAAATCTCCTGTCTGATCTTCTATTCGCACCAGTTTACAGCCCTTAAGCGGAACCATAGGACTTTCCTTACTGTTCTTTACATCACAGTAATAGGTGAGCTGTTGTTCATATGCTAAATTTTCCAAAGGACCTGAAAAGATTGCACTCGTATCACCATCTGTACAGTCTTTCTTGAAATTTTGATAATTTACATTATCACTAAAATATTTTTCCGCAAGTACCCACTCCGGAGTATGACTTGAAAAATCATCATAATCCAAGTCCAATGATTTGTTTTTAATGACAGCCTGAAGCTCACTACTTTTAACTACATCATATGCAGTATATAATTTTATTCCGACATTAACCGCACCGTCCGTAATCGGAAATGCATCGTTATAATCTGCCACAACAAGCTTTTTTTCAGTTTGTCCGGTAATGTTTTGCTCTTTAAATTTAAACTGCCAGTTATAAAACAGTTCCCCATCCGATTCTACAATGGAATAGGATGTATCTAACCCACTTGAAAAAGGTCCGAGACTAATCCCTTGCTCGATATAATCATCCAAATCGGAATCATCCGCATCTCCCTCATTATAATAATAAACCGATGAATTTCTCGTGGTAAGTGCGCGACTTGTCGTCCCTGCACTCGGTGCAGCCACGTTTTCCGGTACCGGAATTGCCGCAACGATAATGGATGTCACAAGCAACATAATCGCTGATGTCTTACGCACTCTTTTCCGCATTCTTTTGTTTGGTTTCTTTTCTGTCTTTGCCATAATTGGCCTCCTCTGTATTTAACCTATCCGACACGCTTCGCCACAACCACAAATCTGCCGTCCTCTTCACTGTTATCACAGGTAGAAAGTGTCAGCAACCTATCCCCATAGGATGCCGTGACCCCCGTATCATAAAGCGACATTTCTTCCATCGCCAGTATATTTGATGTAAACTCCTCGGGAGAATTCGCATCAATAAATTGATAATATTTAAATGTAATCTCCGTATCCTGCTTTAAGCTATCACGAAACACAAACATCACCTGATACTCTGCTTTTTCATAAATGGTATCAAATCGAATCCTGCTGTGTTCCTTCATATACTTTTCCGATGCATACAAATCCAAATCTCCGAACATATTGCCGGATTTCATATGATGTCCGTATAAAATCAAATTATTGCTTGGTTTTAATACATCACATGCCGGATCCATAAAAATCGAACCGTTTTTATCGTATTCCTGATTAAAATTATGATCCAGATAATACTCATAATCCGGTGACTGCATAACAGGGTAATCTATTATTGTATCGTCAATTTTTAGCCATCCGATTATACTTTTATTCTTATTATATAAATTTTTATATTCATCCAGAATTTCCGGCACTTCCTGATCACCCGATTTGTTTACACGAATCTGACCGGAAACCGGTGCTTTCTTTTTTAACTCTGCCAGTTCTTCAAACTGACTGTCTGACTTGTCTGCCAGATAATAGTATCCGACAAAATATCCCAGACTGCCAATCGCAAGAAGTGTGCATATCGTCATGACAAGCCTTCTTCCACGCCGTCTTTTCTTGAGCTGTAAAAGAATTGCTTTTTGCATTTCTTCGTCATATTCTTCCAGATGATATTTGGCTATCTGCTTCTTCAGACTTTGCTTTGCCACTTGAAATCTCCTTCTGCACATAGTCGTCCTACATTTTATCATCCCATACATTATATATTTTACAATATCTCGAAAGAATTGCAAGCATTTTCCCCATATGTAGTTCTAATTTCACAGATAATGACACATATCAACTGTTTATATTCTAAATTCATTTTTTTCCATAAATCATGAAACACTGACAGGCCGGTGCTCATAGTATAAAGCATAAATAAACTTTTGGAGGCTTTATATGAGCGACTTAACAGCTACTTCCTGCGGATGCAGCAACAACAATAACGATAACTGTGGATGCGGCAGCATCCTGTGGATTATCATCTTACTTTGCCTGTGCGGCAACGGCAACGGAATGGGCAATTTTGGTGGCGGCTTCGGCGGATGCAGTGACGGATGCGGATGCGGCAACAACAATGGCTGTGGCAGCAATATCCTTTGGATTCTCATTTTACTCTGCTGCTGCAACAACTAATCCCGTACTAAAAAAGAGTTTGCAAGCAAACTCTTCGCGCCCGAGCGGTATTAAGAAAAGGGGCAGCACCTTGCTGCCTCTTTTCTGCATATCTTCCCTTCATGCGGCATAAAACTTATTAAGAAAGCAGGAGTAATCAATTATAATGGACGAAAAAGAACAGGACCATGTAGCAGCCTTTGATCTGCTATTTACTACAAACCAAATACAAATTATGAAAGTACTTCTTCCCTGTTTTTCTCCGTCTATTCAAAAATATCTTGCCATCTATATAAAATATCAGGAATTGCAATATACCTTGTCATACTTTCAAAAACATTCCATCCACACAAACGGCATATTATCCGATAAACAGGAAAGTATCCGAAAACTTCTTCCTGCCATACTTCCTTATTGCAATGAATCACAAAAAAAATCGGTGATGCAATTTGAACAGATTTTTTCTTCGTTGGAATCTTATCGGGAAATGATGGAAATGTTCCAAATGATGCAAAGCATGTCCGAGTTTTCAGGTGACAACACTGCTCCCTTTGCAAACGAAAACGGACAAATGCCTGATATGGAAATGCTATTATCAATGTTATCTCCCGAACAACAAGGTTTCGTGGAGCTGTTAAAAGGAGGTATTCCAAATGAATGAGCCGGAATGGATGAAGGATCCGTCACTTACAGGAATTGACAAGGCTAAGCTTGATTTTCTGCAAATGATGGTATTTGAAAGCCAATCACTCTCACCGAAAGAATTATTTGCATATCTAATGAATATCACAAAGAAAAACAATAACTCCGTTTCTTTCACCAAAGAAGAAATGGATGCCATCATCACCGTTTTAAGAAAGAACAGTTCCCCCGAAGAAATTGCCCGCATCGACAAAATCATGAAGCTGCGGGCACAAAAAAAATAACAATGCATGCCGTCAGGCATACTACAAAAGGGCTGCTGCAAATTGCAGAGCCCTTCTTTTTTGAAATGAAATCAGTGATGCGGATTTTTCTTGACAATTTCCGCGCTTTCCGTAATTGCTCTAAGCATTTCCGGAATATAATCATAGGACATTTGGTCAACAACCGCCAATAAACGTCCTTTCTCGGAAGAAACATATCTCGGTCGAATTTTGTTCAGAGATAAAGTCAACACATCTCTTCTGCATTTTGCACATTGGCATATGCCAAGAGAATCAATGCATTTGTCAAGCTCCTTCTCCATAATTTCTTCCATGATATTCTCATAAAGCGGACGCGTTTTTGCCATCAGAATATTATGTATTCTTCTGGCAGCCACAACCTTCTCAATCGGATATAAAATAATATCCTCTGCCCCTCTGTTGAGAACCTCCTCCACAATATCAATCTTCTTTTCAGGCAAAATCATAACACAGGGAACACGTTTTAGCCGATTGGATAACTGCAGAATTTCCAACAGCTCCATTCCACTGAGTTCGGGTAAATTCAAGGAAGTTACCACCATATCCGTAGTGTCTGTATTTTTTCTCAAATAATCCAGTGCCTGCGTTCCTGTCTGCACTATATCAATAATGCAGTTCCATTTCTCGAACATATTCTTTTCTTCAATTCTAAGGTCTGCATTTCCTTCTGCCAGAAGAATGACTTTTTTACCCTCTCTCATTGGTATCCCCCTTAACGTGTTTATTTTACAACAATATTAATGATTCTTCCCGGTACATAAATTTCTTTTACTATATTGCCGCTTAATTTATCTCCCAGTGCTGTTTTTCCTGCCGCAATCGCATCCTCTTTGGAAATATCAGCCGGAACATTAATAACAACCTTCGTCTTTCCGTTAATCTGTACTGCAACTTCCTTTTCGGTATCTGCCATTGCCGCTTTATCTGCAACCGGCCATACTGCATGGAATACAGAATCTGTTTCACCCAGCTCTCTCCACAGCTCTTCACTTGTATGAGGTGCAAAAGGTGCAAGCAGAATGACTGCTGTCTTCAATGTTTCTTTATCAATACCGCCATTCTTTGCCATATCAATCATCTTATTGTTATATTCCATGAAACCGGAAATAACCGTATTCAAGCTAAAGCCTTCCAGACGTGTCGATATATCATGAATCATCTTGTTGCGGATTTTTAACATTTCCTTTGTCGCAACAACCTCTTTATCCTTATTGTCCATAACAAGATTCCAGAATCTGGTCAGGAAACGATAAACACCATCTATACCTCTGTCATCCCACTCAGAATCCAACTCCGGCGGACCTACAAACAACTCATACAGTCTCAGGGAATCGCATCCATAGTCTCTTACCAAGTCATCCGGAGAAACTACATTTCCTTTGGATTTTGACATCTTAATACCGTTTTTACCGGTAATCATGCCCTGATTAAACAGCTTGGTAAACGGCTCATCAAAATCCACCACTCCGATATCATACAGGAATTTTGTATAGAATCTGGAGTAAAGAAGGTGTAATACTGCATGCTCTACACCACCGATGTACATATCCACCGGCAGGTATTTGTTTGCTTTTTCCTTGCTTACCAGCTCCTTATCATTTTTATTGTCCACATAACGAAGGAAATACCAGGAAGAACCTGCCCACTGTGGCATTGTGTTTGTCTCACGCTTGGAAGCTGCTCCACAAACAGGACACGTTGTATTTACCCATTCCTCAATATCTGCCAGCGGAGATTCTCCTGTTCCTGTAGGCTGATAGGATTCTACCTCCGGAAGCAATAACGGAAGCTGCTCCTCCGGCACCGGTACACAGCCACACTTCGGGCAATGGATAATCGGAATCGGCTCACCCCAGTAACGCTGTCTGGAAAATACCCAGTCACGCAGCTTATAGTTAACGGTCTTTCTGCCGACACCCATCTCTTCAATCATAACCGGTGCTTCTTTTTTCAGCACAGAACTTTCCATACCATTCCAATCACCGGAATTGATCATCGTTCCGCTTGCTTCTGTATAAGCCTCAGTCATGTTCTCGATTTCTTTTCCGTCTTTTGCAATAACCTGAATAATCGGAATATCAAATTTCTTTGCAAATTCAAAGTCTCTGTCATCATGAGCCGGTACACACATAATTGCACCTGTACCGTAATCAGCCAATACATAATCCGAAAGCCAAATCGGAACCTTTGCTCCGTTAATCGGATTGATTGCATAGCTTCCCGTAAACACACCTGTCTTTTCTTTGTCCTGAAGTCTGTCTACATTAGACTTCATGGATGCATCAAAAATATACTTCTCAACAGCTGCTTTTGTCTCCTCTGTCGCAAGGCTCTGTGCCATAGCGTGCTCCGGAGCCAATACCATAAAGGTAGCACCGTGCAGAGTATCCGGTCTTGTAGTATAAACCGTTATTTTGTCTTCCCTGCCCTCTACCTGAAACTCAACTTCAGCACCATAGGATTTACCAATCCAATCGGACTGCATCTTTTTAACCTTTTCCGGCCAGTCAAGCTTATCCAAATCGGCAAGCAGTCTGTCCGCATATTTTGTAATTTTCAGCATCCACTGCTTCAAATTTTTCTTTGTAACATCCTCGCCGCAGCGCTCACATTTTCCGTTTACAACCTCTTCGTTCGCAAGACCTGTCTTACAGGAAGGACACCAGTTAATCGGCATTTCCTTCTCATACGCAAGCCCCTCTTTGAACATCTTTACAAAAATCCACTGTGTCCA
>JAZNIP010000227.1:0-5287 GCA_045577575.1 Lachnospiraceae bacterium
CCAAACCTCTCGTTCTCGATACAAGTCGACAAATATTGCATATGATGACGCAAATCATGACGGTAAGTACTGGTTCTCTGCTGGGACTCTCTCAAAATCTCAATTTCACGAACAGCCTGCTCTATCTGCAGATTCAATCCATCCTGTATTCGTTCCAACCGCCCGCGCACCCTCTCCTCTTCAGAAATACGCAGCGCAAATATAAGACATGCCACATTGCATACAAAAGACATAAACTCCACTACAATTGGAGTCCCCTTTGTAAACCAATCTGTATAAATTTGTACAAGATAGTAAAACAAATAACTTAAGACCGGAATCAGACCGAACTGAAGCTGTACTGAAACAGCGCACTTCCCAATAGAACGCACTGCCGGAGCGACAGTTCTCAATAAAATCACCAAAAGCGGCACGGTTATCAGTAGCTCTGCTATACTTCTTACATCGGAATCACCGGAAGCTGTCACGGTAAGCAACAGTCCAAGCCATCGGCGAAACACGCAACAGTTATATGCCGCCAAAACAGAAACAACCGGCCAAATAACATTTTTGCTCAAAGCAGAAAGCACTATAGCCAAAGGAACCTGCATAAACACCGGATAAAAATCTCGAACTACAGCTGAATCAAAGCAGATATAAAGACTTACTTGTATTAATGCCGGTACTATCATGCAGACCGATATAAGTATTTTCTTTTTTCGTGTCCATTGAATATTGCAAAATGCCGCAGAAAGAATCATCCCAAAAAAGCTTACAGCAATATTATTTATTATATATATTATCACGATAATAAAACCTGCTCTCTGTTAAACGCATATTCCAAGTATTTGTTTTTGATTTCTGAATATTTCCCATGCGGAATCGGAATTTCTGTGGCGTCTGTCATTATTATGGAACGACCGGAAATATTTTGAATATATTCCATATTTATCACGAATGACCTATGCGGACGCAAAAAGTTTTCGTATTGCGTCAAATGCTCACTTAGGTCATCCATCCGTCCCACACTCTCCAAAAACGTTCCGTTTTCCAGATGAAATACAAGAATTCGCCCATTAACCTCACAATATTCCAGCTTATTCAAATCAATCCGGGCAATTCCGGTTTTACAACGCAATATTAAGCTACGTTGCTGTTGCTTTTCGCACTCGGAAACAGCCGAATCCATCAACCGCAAAAAGCTTTCCTCCCAAATCGGCTTTAATTGATAAAAATATGCGCCAACCGTATAGGACTGTACTGCAAATTCTGTAGAAGAAGTTAAAAAGATGATTTTTACATGATTATCATATTGGCGTATTTCTCTCGCCACTTCGATTCCATTTATCCCCGGCATGACAACGTCTAAAAATAAAATATCTAATCGCATGCCCTTTTCAATCCCTGCCACTAATTCAAAGGGACTGTTAAAAGCCGCATATTCTATTTCCTGATTACGGTCTACCCGATATTTATCCAGCAAAATCGCAATTTCCTCCAATATAGACAAATCATCATCACAAAATGCTACTTTCAACACAGCATCTTCATCTCCTAAAAAACAGAATCTACAGTAGCTTGACATTAAGTTTTTATTTATTATATTTTTATGTTACATCGTACATCAATGTACGATGCAAGTTGTTTTACAAAATATTACGGAGGCTCTTATGACAAAAAACAAAACCCTTCTTATGTCTATCGGCGAAGCCGCAAAAGCACTGGGCATTACTCGACGAATTATATTAAATTACGAAAGTAAAGGACTTTTGTCACCCGACAAAAAAGACAGCACCACAAGCAACCGCTACTACACCCTTGACACAGTTACCAGAATGCGCACCATTCGCATTCTGCAAAATCTAGGGCTTTCGCTTGATGATATTTATGCCTATTATAACGGACAAACAGAATTAGAACCTTTGATTACCCGTCTTGAAACGCTCCGGGATGAGCTAAATCTGAATATCGAAAAATTAAAAGAACGTGCAAGAAATGAAAACAACTTTAAAATCCAGGAAACGCTTCTGCCTGCCCAGACTATATACCGCCAAACCTTACACACTGTTTCTATCGAAAAAAAGAAAAATATTTTGCGAAATATTGTTTTTGATGCCATGAAGAATTACGGTTCCGACACAAGTAAAAGGATGTTTTTCATAGAATATCCCCTCGATGACCCGGATTGCATTTCTTATTGTGCCGCAATTCTTTCCGAAGGTCAGGACGAAAATATATGTCAATTGCCGGAGGAAAAAGCACTGTGCATTTTCTATCACGGCAGCTATGAATCCCTTCCCATAGCAAGGAACAAAATCATTGCATACGCAAAAGAAAACGGCATCACTCTGAAAAACCGATGCCGTCACATTTATCTGGAGGGACCGCCACAACACAAAGACCCACAAAAATTTATTACACAGGTAGCAATTCCGATAGAAGATTAAGTCCGTTATCTCTATAAAGCAAAAATGCTCCCGACAAAGTCAGAAGCATTTATAATAGTTCTCTTTTTATCAATGCCGCAGACCGGAATCGAACCGGTACGAAGTTTAACCCTCGCAGGATTTTAAGTCCTGTGCGTCTGCCAGTTCCGCCACTGCGGCATTCTAATTTGAACGACACGCGCCGGTTTCATAAAACCGTATGCATATCCGGATTCGTAAAGCGAATCCCTTTAGTGGCTGAGCCACTTTTTATTGCCTGTTACGGCATAGTGAACGACACGCGCCGGTTTCGTAGAAACCGTGTGCATTCCCATTTGATTTGCAAGCAAATCAAATGGATGGAGGTGGATTCGAACCACCGAAGCAATTTGCAGCAGATTTACAGTCTGTCCCCTTTGGCCACTCGGGAATCCATCCATATCGGGCTTAATAAACAAGCCCTAACAATATTGAAGTGTAGCACACTCTTAACAGAATTGCAAGAAATTCTTCTTCGCTTTTTTTCTATGCTTTAATACAACAGCCGCTGTAGGCGGAAGCGTAATAGTCAGTTTGCCTGATTTTACCGGATAACACATCGGCTCTGTCGTAAATCCTTTTTCATCCGTTAAAATCAATCGCTCCACAATGGCTTCCTTTGGAATCCCTGCTTCCCATACACTGATTTCTTTTGTAACTGCTTCCTTATTATTATTTACAAGAACTACGGATTGCTCTTCTTTTGTAAAACGTGTATAACCTATGAAATTATAATCACTGCATACACCCAAAAAAGAACCTCTTTTTAGCTCCGGATTGCTCTTATGAATCCATATCATTTCTTTATGGAAATCTATCAGCTCCTTGTCTTCATGCCCCCACGGATAGGTTCTGCGATTATCAGGGTCAGTAAAACCACATACTCCGGCTTCATCTCCATAATAAATCGTAGGTGCACCCACCCAAGTCATCTGAATCACCACAGCCTCACGGAATACTGCCTTATTGACACCCTCTTCTGCTGCCAGAGGCCCCATTGTATTGATTCGTCCCACTTTTCGATTTGTTCTGGTCAAAAAGCGGGAATGATCATGATTAGACAGCTCATTCATCGCCACCTGCCAGGACGGCATCGTAAAATCTGCCGTATGATATTTCATCGCTTCCCAGAAGCTAAACGCATTTCCGAGCAAATCCTCACGATAGTCATCGCTATGCTTTTGCATTCCGGTTAAAAACCATGACACCGGTTCCATAAAGGCATCATAATTCATAACCGAATCCCATTCTTTTCCTCTCAGCCAGCTTTTCGGACTTCCGTAGTGCTCTGCCAGAACAATTGCTTCCGGGTTCGCACTTTTTACCGCCCTGCGGAAATCTTCCCAAAACTTGTGGTTTGCCTCGGGACTGTGTCCCAAATCCGCCGCCACATCCAGTCTCCAACCATCTGCACAATATGGCTCAGAAACCCATTTTTGAGCAACTCGGAGAATATAATCGTATAACTCTCTGGAGCCCTCATAATTCAGCTTTGGCAATGTATCATGCCCCCACCAGCCGTCATAGGTATGGTTATAAGGCCATTTATTTGTATCATAAAACTGAAAATAATTCCGATACGGACTGTCAGCGGATACATAAGCTCCCTTTTCATATCCTTCTGCATTTTCATAAATCCGTTCTCTGTCCATCCATTTATTAAAGGAGCCACAGTGATTGAATACACCGTCCAAAATAACACGGATATTTCTCTTGTGAGCCTCCTTTACAAGCTCTGCAAACAACGCATTGCCTGCCTCCAGATTTTCACGGTTTGCCACTCTGTTAATGTATTTACTTGCAAACCGGTTTTCCTTTTCTCCGGGAGCAAGCAGCTCACCCTCATCCTTTACGATTTTCCCGAAATGAGGGTCTACATAATCATAGTCCTGAATATCATATTTATGATTTGACGGCGATACAAAAATCGGATTCAGATAAATTACGTCAATTCCCAAATCCTCTAAATAATCCAGTTTATCAATTACACCCTGCAAATCTCCACCGTAAAATCGACGAACATCCATATTTTCAGGGTAAGAATTCCAATCCTCTACTTTCTCTACCTGCTCTCCCACATAGCAATATTCGCCGGTCTGTACATCATTGGTAGTATCTCCGTTGTAAAACCGGTCTACAAAAATCTGGTACATAACTGCGCCCTTTGCCCAGTCCGGTGTACGAAAGCCCGGTATTATCTGAAAATAGAAAAATTCCTCTGCCGCCTTGACTGTTCCACGCATATCATAAAAACAATCAATCTTACCGGTTTTTATTTCAAAATAATATGCAAGTAATTCATTTTCCAACTGCACCTTTATCGAATAATAATCAAATTCTTCATCGGAAGAGTCTAACAGCATTAACTCCTTTTGTCCCTTACTGACAAAATAGACCCTGTCAACATTATCTCTGGCAGTACGAAACCGAATCGTTACCTCATCATACGCTGTTGGCTCCTGTGGTGACACATAATTTGCGGTTGTATCACTGAAAAGCGCTCTCTTTTTAAATACAGGTCTGACACTAGCGACATATTCCTGTTGCTGCTGCGCCTTTAGAAAGCGATCAAAATCCATACTAGGCTCACCTTTCCTAATTATAACTCTTTTTATTATACCACATTTCCGTGCAGTAAAAAAGACAGCCTTTCGATCTGCTGTCTTTTTTAGAGAAGGTATTTCTTTCTTATGGGGTATAGCAAAAAACTATATAATGTATTGGGGGGTTACAAATAGTATAATACCAGACGTTTTGTGAAAAGTCTATACTCGCAATTCACAAATATTACAATTTCGCAACCTGTTTTTTGTTAAACCTGCACAAAAAGCTCTTCAAACTCT
>JAZNIP010000228.1:0-5263 GCA_045577575.1 Lachnospiraceae bacterium
AATATGCTCTTTTATCTTACTACATCACTCTTTCGGGGGCAAGTAAAAACATCACAATACCTATAAGCAAAAAAGAGGAAAGCCTCTTTTGCTTTCCTCTTCATAAATCACTTTTTTGCTTCACAATCCATGAACAATGCCGTTACCAGAATACATGATTTCCAATAACCATACCATCATGCTTACCCGCACGGCGGAAATGCATTGCACCACCGATATTCGATGCACCACCAATCGCCTGCTGAGCCGCCAAAATACAACTCTCTTTGATGCCCTTTTGCACTCTTCTTTCTACCGCACCGCAAAGTGCCGGTGAAAATTGTCCGGGCGCATAAATAACACCCGCTATTGTATTGGGATAACCACCACTTCTGACGCGATTCATAACAACCGCTCCGACTGCAAGCTGACCTTCAAATGACTCTCCGCCGGCTTCGCATTGAATCAATGCCGCAAGCAGCATCTCATCAGTCGTACCGACTGCAACCGCTCCCAGATTTTGTATCTGTTTCGCCCGCTCGGCATCTGTCTTGCGCTTTTCTTCCAGTGCTTTTTCTTCCCGTGCCTTAATTTCCTTTAAGGTTTCACCTGTTCCGATAATAAAATCAACCGACACATACTCTGCCGAAACATAACCGATATCACCTTCATACTCTACGCTGACCCATTTATCCTCAATGACCTCTACCGCATCCAGCTTCTCGCCCTCTCCGACCAGTCCCCAGACTCCTGCGTCATCCTCAGGTCCTTTTCTGATTCGAAGTGCATCTGCTTCTATTGTAGCAACCAGTTTTCCTACATCCTCTGCCATTTCTTCAGCTTCTTTACCGAATGCCAAAAACTCGTCCTTTGTCCAACCTATCAGATTACCTGATTTTAGCTTCGTCCAACCGTTACGTCTTTCCAGAATCTCACCACCACAATCTCTGTAAAGCTTGCCAACCTTGTCTGATTCCTCATCAGCCGCTTCTCTTACATTGACCGCATCCTGTACATCTGCCATAACCAGGCTGGACTCATCGGGGTCGTCTTCCTCCGATGCTCCCTTTTCGGTATCCTTATTTTTTTCAGAGCCCTGAGAATCCGACGCTTTTTCTGTCGAAGTCCCGGTTTCCTCTACCATAATATCCGCATCCAGAATCGCAGCCGCACCTACATTTAAGTTTTGCAAGTTGTCTGTACTTCCGGCCGCAGCGGTCAACTGCAAAAGTCCGAAAGTACATGCGCCTAAAATCATGCCGGACAATCGATGCAGCAGCCTCCTGCCTTTTGTCTTCATAATCGCCTCCAAAATCTCAATTAACAAATTACATATATCAGTTTCATTAATAGTTATTTCACAGTTGTTTCATTTTATTACAAATTTGTTAATCGTTTGATAAATAATAGCAAACTCCCTATTCTTTGTCAAGTTTAGAGGCTTTTTTCCGCTATTTTACAGTTGTTTTGCCTTATCTACACAGGCTGAAATGGCATCCATTATGGCACCGCGCATTCCATTTTCTTCCAGTTTTTTAACACCCTGAATGGTTGTCCCTCCGGGCGAGCATACCATATCCTTTAATTCTCCCGGATGCTTTCCGCTTTCCAGCATTAGCTTTGCACTCCCCAGTACTGACTGTGCTACCGCCTCATAAGCCTGAGAACGCGGCATTCCTGCCGCCACTCCGGCATCTGCCATTGCCTCAATAAACATAAATACATATGCCGGCGAGCTTCCCGCAATTGCCGAAAATGCATCCATCAGACCTTCGCGAAT
Organism: Lachnospiraceae bacterium; assembly: GCA_045577575.1. GTDB lineage: Bacteria > Bacillota > Clostridia > Lachnospirales > Lachnospiraceae > VSOB01. The sequence continues at coordinate 1,760 of JAZNIP010000228.1, forward strand.
AACACAGGTTTTTCCAAAGCTTCCCATCAGCTCCAGTGCCTGCTGCTGTTCTGCCTCCGTAACGTTTTCATTTACACAGACCGCTGTACAGCCTTCCCCTACCATAGCAGGCGTGTTAGGCATGCAACGCACCAGCTTAATACTTTTCCCGAATGCCTCCTCATACCAGCTTATCGGCTTGCCTGCCGCAATGGTAATCAAAAGTGTATTTTCCCGTACATAATCCTTCACCTGCCCGATAACATCTGCCATAAACTGAGGCTTCACCGCCAGAATCAGTATATCCGCCGCCTCTGCAACTTTACGGTTATCCAGTGTCGTTTCGATTCCGTACTGCTTTGTTATCCGGCTAATTGTATTGTCTGTCGCCGCTGAACCGATGACCTCGTCCCTTTTTACAATTTCCTTTTGCAGCATTCCATTCAAAATGGCTCCTGCCATATTTCCAAGTCCGATTATTCCGATTTTCATTTCTGCATCCTCCTCTGTCTTGACGCCTCATACATCAGTACTGCTGCCGCTATTCCTGCATTCAAGGACTCCACCGATCCCTCCATAGGAATCTTCATATAACAGTCCGCCAAATCTGCAGTTTCCGTTCGTAGTCCGTTTCCTTCATTGCCGATTAAAAATGCACAGCCACCCGTATAATCACAGGCATCATATGTATTTTCACCCTTTAAATGCGCCGCAAAAACCGATACCTGCTTTTCCTGCAACTGTCCGATTACCTCATGAAAATCCTCAGCATAAAAAAACGGCACACGATAAACCGATCCCATTGTTGCCCGTATCGTTTTCGGATTATAAATATCCACCGTATCCTTTGACATAATGATACCGTCAATACCTGCCCCTTCTCCGGTACGCATCATGGTGCCAAGATTTCCCGGATCCTGAATGTCCTCCAAAAGCAGCAAAAGCGGATTTTCTTTTTTCAGCAAATCTGACAGCTCATAATGATATGCCTGCATCACACATAAAATTCCCTGCGGCGAACAGGTATCGGAAATTTTTTGAAACACCTCTTCCGAAACCGTCTCATAAGATACGGACTTTAATTTTTCACGGACTGCATCTCTGGTTTTTTCATCCTGACAGGAAAAAGATTCGGAAATATAAACTTCCCGAATCCGATTCACCGGTGCTTCCAGAAACATCTTGATGCCTTCTGTCAAAAAGGCATCTGCTGCTCTGCGCGCCTTCACTTTCTGTCGCATGTTTACCAATGATTTCATCCTTGCATTTCCCGGACTCGTAATCATCTGTAGCACCCTTTCTTATTTGGACAACGCACGGCTTACTTCATATTGATATTCGTTAATACCTTTCTGCATTGCCAATGCTTCTTCAATATCAAAATCAAGGAACTCTCCGTGCTGATAGCCCACTACACGGTTTGTCTTTCCTGCACAAAGAATATCTGCTGCGTAGGCTCCCATAATCGAAGCGTAAAAACGGTCTTTACAGGTTGGATTACCACCGCGCTGCATGTAACCCAGAATCGTAGCACGGGTTTCCACACCGGTCGCCGCTTCAATTCGCCGCGCCATAGAGGTAGAATGTCCGATTCCCTCAGCATTGATAATAATATGATGCTTCTTACCTTTTTTACGATTGCGAATAATATTATTAATAATTTCCTGTTCGTTGTAATCGTATTTTTCCGGAAGGAGAATATCCTCTGCACCGTTTGCCACGCCACACCAGAGTGCGATATAGCCTGCATTTCTTCCCATAACCTCAATGATACTGCATCTTTCATGTGAGGAAGAGGTATCACGCACCTTATCAATTGCCTCCATAGCCGTATTAACCGCCGTATCAAAGCCTATTGTATATTCGGTACAGGCAATGTCGAGGTCAATTGTACCCGGCAATCCGATTGTATTGATACCATGTCTGGAAAGCGCCTGTGCTCCACGATAAGAACCGTCACCTCCGATTACGACAAGTCCGTCAATCCCATGCTTACGGCAGATTTCCGCTCCCTTTGCCTGTCCTTCCTCCGTACGAAACTCACTGCATCTCGCCGTACCGAGTATCGTACCACCTCTCTGAATGGTATCCGACACATTTCTTGCTTCCATATCTATAATTTCTTCATTTAAAAGACCCTGATAGCCTTTTTTAATACCCTTTACCTTTACACCGTTACTGAGCGCCTTTCGTACAACCGCACGAATTGCTGCATTCATTCCGGGTGCATCGCCGCCGCTTGTCAATACGCCGACCGTCTTGATTTCCTTTTCCATGCCGACTCCTCCTTGCAATTTCTTCCATTCTAAACTTTTTTCATTCTCATTTCAATCCTAATCATACGACTTTTATATTTTCCTCACCAAAAGCTGCCTTCAACTCCGCAAGCAATGCTTCCTCTGCTGACACTCCCATATTAGGCGGCAGCTTTTTCATAGACTTCGGATTTTCAATATAAATGGTCACCCTATCTCTGCCGTCTGAATGCTGCAACGCAGAAAAAAGCTTTTCCTTACCTGCTTCATAAGCTTCCATACTCGGAAACTTCACCCACAAATTTTTCGGGATCTCATCAAACGCCGTAATCTGCTCACATATCAGCTTGCCATCCTTTTCATCATCCACGGAAACTCTTCCCTTGATAAAAACCTTATTGTCCACCACAAGTCTGGCTGCGTTTTTCTCATAATCTCTCGGAAATACAATAACCTCAATACTGCCTGCCAAATCCTCCAGCTGCAAAAATGCCATTACCTTATCATTCTTTGTATATTTGATTTTTTTATCCGCAATCATACCGCCAACCACTACACTGCTGCCATCCTGTAGTGTCACAACGCCTGTTTCCTCATCCATCAAAAAAGAGGAGGTTACCGCAGTAATATGCTTTCTCCAGATTGCCTCGTATTCCTCAAGCGGATGCCCGGTGATATAAATACCCAACACCTCTTTTTCAAATGCCAGCATCATCTCTTTGGAATACTCACCTACATCCGGCATCCGAATATCATAGCTTTCTCTTTCCTCCTCATTTGCCAAATCAAACAAGGTCATTTGTCCTGCCATATTGTTCTTCTTATCCTGATGAATGCTGTCCATTACCTGCACATAAACGCTCATCAGCTGCTTGCGCGTACCGCCCAGACTGTCAAATGCGCCTGCCTTAATCAGATTTTCCACGCCTCGTTTATTCAAATCAGTTTCTGACACCCTTGTCATAAAATCCTTAAGATTTGTATAAACACCGCGCGCCTCACGCTCTGCCACAATGTTTTCAATGACTGCTCTCCCGATGCTTTTAATTGCGGTCAGCGCATAGCGTATCGCTCCGTCCGATACGGAAAAATCAGCCTCTCCCTTATTAATATCCGGCGGCAGAATGGAAATGCCCATACTGCGACATGTCATAATATATTCCGATACTTTTTTTGCATTATCTATTACAGAGGTCAAAAGCGCAGCCATAAACTCAAGCGGATAATAATGCTTAAGCCACGCCGTCTGATAGGAAACCACCGCATAGCA
>JAZNIP010000229.1:0-3955 GCA_045577575.1 Lachnospiraceae bacterium
GGGATGTTTATTCGTCAAGATTTCCTTTTGTTTATTCATTGATACACTGGTATATATTTCCGTCGTTGTGATAGAACTGTGTCCCAGCATTTTTTGGATATAACGGATATCTACATCTGCTTCCAGGAGATATGTAGCAAAAGAGTGACGAAACATATGCGGTGTTATATGCAGATTGGTGGCGATGACTGAGGCATAATGTTTAATCAATTCGCGCACAGATTGCTCTGAAAGACGGTTATGCAGACGATTAAAAAATAAATAATGACAGTTCTCAATGTCTGCTTGATAAGTAGTGCAATATTGAGAGAGGATGCTAATGACATCCGGATTTCCAATCTGTAGTCGCCGTTCTTTAGCTCCTTTTCCATGAATTAAAATGGTATGCTCAATCATATTAATGTCCTCTGGTTTAAGGGAGCATAGTTCAGATATTCGCATGCCTGTGGAAAACAGTAATTCAATAATAACGGTATTCCGCAGAGTACTTTTCTGAGCATAAGGTGTTTGAGCTTCATTAAGGTCTTTGTATAAAAGCGAAAGAATTTCTTCAATTGTGTGTAAAGGGATAATTTTAGGCAGAATTATCGGTTCACGGAATTTAATCTGCATTTTTGAGAATGGATTGAAAGATATCAGTTCTATTTGTTCCATATAGCGAAAAAATGCTTTTAAAGAAGCGATTTTACGTTTTACCGTTTTGGGTTTATAATGTTGATGAAGAAGAGAAATAAAATCTTCTAATGCTTTACGAGGAACTTCCGGGAAATTGGTAATATCTGCTTGTGTCAAAAATTGCGTCAAATCGATGCGATAGGCTTTAAGCGTTTTGGAGTCTAATCTTTTCTGATGTTGACAGAAAAGAAGATAATTATTAAGTGTAACTTGTGAAGTATTCATTTGTATATTCTCCTTTTTTTTCATAGTTTAGCAAAAGATAAAATATTTTTTAATCCCTCCACAGAAAGGACACTCCTATGTCAATCTACACACCTTCCGTATATTTTCCATCCCTTATCCGCCAGGAATATGAAAAATGTAAAACAGAACTGGAAAACTGCTCATACTATGGGGCAGTTTTTGCGTTGAAAGATAATTTTGAATGTATACTTAAGCTTTACGTTCTTTGCGGAGCAGTAAAGCTGCATCGGGAGCAGGGACAGGAATTGATATTAAAGCTGCTTTGCAATCCTCAGAAGCAGCCAAGCATGGGAACGTGGCTTGCAGAGCTTTTACCATTATGTGAAGAAGAATTGGAGGGAGAGCAGGAATGGAAGCAGTCATTTTCAATTTTGAAAAAGCAATATCAAAAGTGGAATATTGTAAAATGGAGAAATGATAGTGTTGGGCATGGTGCATTGAGATTATCAAGTGATAAAGACTTTATCAGTGATTTACAGGAGCGTTTTGTACAGCTTCAGGAACTGCTGCAAAAGCTGGAGATATATGCAGCTCAGATTGATTGGGGATTGCAGGAGATATTGGAACCTTACTTTACAAATCAGGATGGAAAGCTATGCTGTCTGGACGGTGTGATGCATGGAAAAGGTGTATGGCTTTGCTATGAGGACGGAAAACGTTATGTTAGTGAGCATAAAGAAATTTCAGGGACTTTAAAAAGGTATTATGGAGATTTACATGTTTCCTACGAGCAGGGAATACAGGATGAAATCTATCCGGCAGAGGTAGATGTAGCGCTGGATGCGTATTATAAAGCGGACAACTATTGTAAGCCCACCTATATGAAGACATGGCTACAGGGATGTCTTGATCGGTATGATAAAGGGGTATTTTTGTTGAAGGCTGACAGAGGTACGGGAAAATCTGCATTTTGTTATGCAGTGGATGAGCTTGCAGGTAATAAAATAAAATTGGTAGATACAGCCTGTAGAACTTATTTTTGTAATAGAACGGCACTTCGGAATACAGAAGACTTTGTTATGCAGGTTTCACGCATTTTTTACAGGACAGCAGACGGACAGGAGTGGAGAAGCAGGACAATGCAGGGAATGAAAACCTTGCAGTCAGAACAGGAGAACAGACAGACTGTAATGTGTGAATGCCTGACGGCCGGGTTGGAATTTCAGAAAAAGCAGGGAAAAAATAAAATATTACTGATACTGGATGGATTGGATGAATTGACACACAACAATGAGCCTATTTTAGAATTTATCCCCCGTGCAGAAATGCTTCCGTCAAATGTTTATATTTTGTTGACAGTGAGAGCAGATCAGCCGGATAATAGGCGCATTGACGGATGGCTTGAACAGACAGCATTAACAGAAGTAAAGCAATTTGACAGAAAAGAGGAAAATGCTGCGCTATTGCGGAATGCAGTCATAAAAGCCGCTTCAAAAGCGCTGACAGAAGAACAGATTTTAAAAACTTTGGAGGTGCTGGATTATCGGTTTAGTGGTTTGAAGGTGTGGGAGAGTATGTCGGCAGTAGGATTGGAGGCTGTTTTTTGGCAAAATACGTCGGGTGATGTAGTGACTCATTTTCTGAAGCTGCTACAACAATATTATGGGCAGTATGCAGAGCGGCTAAATCGGATGTTTTGTGCATTGGCAATGGAAGAAATACCGTTAGATATGTGTACACTTTCTGTTTTGTCAGGGGACGCCACATTACAAATAGGAACGTTGGCAGTACTTTATGACTTGAAACCACTGTATATACCGGAGCATGATAGAAATGGTGGCTTGTTTCTTTGGAAATATAGTGAGGAAATGCAGGAGCTGGCAGTAAAAAATAAGGAATTTCTGCAAAGGCTGGCATTACTATGGGAAAAAATGCTGGAAGATTTGTCACAAGTTTATCCGTGGCAGAGAAATGGCTATTTATACATGGCTACTCACATATATGACATATGGGAAAAGGCATTTGGTAATCCGGAAGAGCTGTCAGAAAAATTTCTGTTGGAAAATATGCAGAGAATGGCAGTTTTGATTGGTGGCAGTGAGCAGTATATTGAGGCAATATGGCATTTGAACGCATTGGAGAAAACGGTGGCGATAGAGCGGGACAGAGGAAATTCTGAAGGTCGCATCTGCTTTATTGCCCTGGTGGAAATGTTGCATCCCCTTGTGTCGCTTAAGGAATACAGACGCGCGCAGATCATTATGCTACAGCTGGAAGAGATATTGGGGAAGAGAGAAGAAGAATGGAAGAAAAGTGCAGAGATGCTGCCCATGCTTTGGCAGTATTATAGCGATACTCTGATTATCTATGCGGAGCTTAATGATATGGCAAGGGCAGAAGAGCAGTACCGGAAGGCATTACGTCTCCCGGAAGTTTCGGAATGTACATTGAGGCTTAGAATGAATCACATGAATATGATTAAGCAGAATCAGCCTGAAAAATGTCTTGCAGAATGTCGTGAGATAGAGCTTCGCATGCCACGGGAAGCCGAGCAGCAGAGAGCAAATATCTATCATACAATGGCGGTTGCCTGTGAGCAGCTTGCGAGAATGGGAAAGCAGGAGTATATCGGAAAGGAGAAAGACTATCTGGAAAAAGGAATTGAAATTTTGCAGAAGCTTCCCTTGCATCCGGAATACTTTCCGGCAAACAGGGTTTTGGCATTAGAACTGGAAAGCTTAGCCAGATGGTACGCAGGATGGAAACATGATTTGACGGCTGCATTGCAAAACATGGAGCAGGTACGGCAAATATTAATGTTTCACAGTCAATTTCAAAATTTGGTACCGCCGGAGGATATATTCAGAGTCTATTTGTTTTTAGCCAGATGGTACGCGGAAAGAAAGGAAGAAGGCGATACGGAAACTGCCAAAAGGGTTCTTGCCGCAATCGAAAAAATGTATGCTAATTTAACGGTAGAATTATCGCCTATGCTACATAGTGTCATCCAAAATGATATTTTACTGCTTACGGGTATGCTATCATCATAAAAATGAATAATTGTAATATTACTTTTCATATGATAAACTCAATC
>JAZNIP010000230.1:0-2044 GCA_045577575.1 Lachnospiraceae bacterium
GACATTGTCTTCCTAAGACCGCTTGGCCTCCGACTTTGAAATTCGTGCAAAGATGAGTATGCAGTAATGGCGGATTGGACAGTTTATAAAAAATATCCGTATGTTTTTTGCTTTATTGTTTCCGGTGTCTTATTGTTTGCTTCCTTTTTTAACCTTCACAGCGCACAGATTTCAAAAGATTATATTCAGACCGTAGGGGAAGTAAAAAATGTTGAAAGTCACAAAAAACATCTGAGGGGAAGAGAGCGGATAGAGTATGATTATGATGTGACCTGGGAGATGGATGGACAGATCTATGAAAAACATTTTGAAGGGGACTGGGGAAATACCCCTGTGGAAGGACCGGTTGATATCTGGGTCAGCCCGGATCAAACAAAGGTTCATTTTTCTTCTGCCGAGGAAATAAAGAAAGAAGCGCCGATAGAAATTGCCATCGGAGTAATAGCCGGTATTGTGGGAGCTGCTTTATGGAAAAAGCAACATCGTAGGCGTAAATATATGTCAAAGGCAGAGCGTATGGATCAGTTGGAAAATTTACAGATCGGAAGCGGTATTATGTTTGTTTGTTTTTTGTCAATGGCCGGTTTTGTAGGATACGATATGTACAAAGAATATCAGGAAATGATGGCAGTAAATTCGGTTACAACAGGAATAATGCTTGCGGCCGCTGTCGGAATGCTGATCTGCATCGGAATATTTGTGTATGCATCAAAAAAAGTACAATAAAATATTTTTTTCAACAAGAGTCTGTGCTATAATTGGTAATATATTTGGCACAGATTTTTTGTGTCGAAAAGGGTTAGTGTGAGGAGAATTTATATGGAAAAGTTTATGCGGAACAATTTTTCGAAAGAGGAAAGAAGAGCATTTTATCAATCGAAATACGAGTACTATCGTTCATTTAATCTGTATGTAGTGGTTGTATCCGTGTGTGCATATTTGTCATTTTTTTTGACAGATTGTGAGTTGTACGGAAGATTTGCGTATGAGACATTGCTTTCAAGAATTATTGTAATTCTTCCGCTTATCGGATATTTACTCTTACATAAAAAAGTAAAAGATTACCGTATTATAGTTCCTGCGACATATTTGATGGTACATATCATTATCTGGCTGACAGACTGGGCAACTTATATTTTGCCGGATAGACAGCAAGCGATTTCGGGTATGCTGATCATGAACCTGATCTTTTTATGTGTAGGATTTGCTGCGCCGTTTCGTTACAGTACGATAGGTCACCTCATTATGGTGGCTGACATTTTTGTGGCCAATATGTTTATACACTATGACAATTTGAGATTGATGTATATGTTTAATCTTCCGGCGCTTATTTCCATCTGTGTGATCAACTATATGATGCAGAAAGTGTATCTGGAACAGTATATTACAAAAGGCCGACTGGTGGAAATGGTGGTTTTAGACCAGTTGACGGGTACCTTCAATCGAAAGAAAATGAAAGAACTGAGTATGGTCGGAACCGGAGAATTGAATTTTCCGAAAGATATAGCTGTCAGCATGCTTCTGATTGATATTGACTACTTTAAAAAAGTCAATGACCAGTACGGACATGAAGCGGGTGATACCGTACTTGTGCATCTGGCACAATTGTTTAAAAACAGCGTTCGTGCAACGGACTATGTAATTCGTTGGGGCGGAGAAGAGTTTTTGATTATTATGCCGGGATGTGACAGTGAGCAGGCGGTGCGCATCGCAGAAAAGATCCGTGAAAAAGCAGAGAACAGCGAAAATGGTATCTGTAAAACGACCATCTCAATCGGAGTTACGCTCTACGAAGGCGGCAATTATCAGGATACTATGAAAAAAGCCGATGAAGCTATGTATCAGGCGAAAATGGCAGGAAGAAACAGGGTTGTGTTGCATAAATAGACAGAAAGGAATAGGGAAGAAATGGAGTTATTTACCAGAAGCCATGACCCTCTATGGGATCGGATTGTTCATCTTTTTGTTTATCAATGTAGCGGAATACCGGAATTTATAAACAATAAGGATACCTACAAAATTCTTGCCTTGGATGAAGGAACCA
>JAZNIP010000231.1:0-3639 GCA_045577575.1 Lachnospiraceae bacterium
TTGCGGACTCTCGCGCCGAGCGCGGTCGCGACAGCGACATCTTCCTTATACGCGCGAGTGCGCATCCTTGCGGAGCATTTTTGTTTTATAGGAATGGCTTTCACGCGTTAGTGTGACAAGCTCTTTCCTATAAAGCAAAAAAACGTCCCAAGCAAATCATTGCTTGAGACGCTAATATACAACTGTACACTATCGCGGTACCACCCAGCTTGGTCTGATTTAAAAAAAGACCCACTCATTTCATGTACTAACATACATGCCGCATGGATAACGGGTACGGTTCCCGGCATCTCCTAATCGGTACTCACCTTTCAGATTGCCCTCGAAAGTCCATTCAACAAATGTCCCTGTACTGCATCCCACCATCCGCAGCTCTCTGTAACAGTTCGTATCAGTCTACTTCTCTTTCTCACAGGTTTGATTTTTATTATGTTACACATACTACTCTCATCAAATTGAATTGTCAAGCAGATTTTATTGTAATATTTTTCTGAATATTTTATAATCAAAATAGGAATATTGGTAACCCGTTCACTCCAGCAGCGTGTATATCCACACGAATATCTATATGAAAAAAGCAAATAATACGTTTATGAAAATTGATATGCACTGTCACACAAAGGAAGGCTCCTTAGACGGTCAGATACCCATTGCCGACTATATTTCTCTGTTAAAGGAACATGGCATAGGCGGTATGCTCGTATCGGATCATAATTCCTATGGCGGATACCGCTACTGGAAAAATCATCGTTCTGAGATGCCAAAGGACTTTGTGGTTCTGAAAGGAATTGAATACGATACAATTGATGCAGGACATATCCTTGTCATTCTTCCTACCGGAGTTAAAGTTCCTCTGCTTGAGCTGCGCGGACTTCCGGTTACGATTCTGATTGACATCGTACATCGGCACGGTGGCATTCTTGGTCCTGCCCACCCGTGCGGTGAACGCTTCCTGAGTCTTACCAACAATCGAAAATTTCGCAAGCAGAAATCCGTATTGGAACGGTTTGACTTCGTAGAAACCTTTAACTCCTGCGAACCGAAAAGCAGTAACGATGGTGCCCTGCTTCTGGCTCAGGCTTATGATAAGCCCTGCTTCGGTGGTAGCGATTCCCATCGACCGGACTGTGTCGGTACCGCCTATACCTGCTTTTCTGCTGAAATAAAAACAGAAACCGATTTAATCAATTATATTCTCTCCGGAGGACAAACCTCGACCGGAGGGTGTTATTATCACGGAACAACCCGCGAAAAAATGGGGAAAATGCATTATCTGCTCACCTATTCCTTCTGGTTTTACAACAAAGGAAGCGGTCTTTGGAGGCTTCGCAGGCGTAGAGCCGCACTTCGTGCAGATGACATTAATGCATTGACAAAATACAATGAAAGCCGGAACGGATACTAATCCTTCCGACTTTTTTCTTTTAAAGGAATATACAGCACTCAAACAGCAGCATACTATATTGTAAATCCTATCCGAGTAAAAATCTATGCCGGTGCAAAGGTAATGAACTTCACTCCCGTTATGGGTTGGTGCTATCGCTCTTCCTATGATCGCACACCTTCGTGGAGCGGTGTGGAATACCTGTACAATTGCTTTTACACATAAAATGCAACTTTAATATTGCATTTCCCTTTCCGTGTAGTATGGCTCATCCCCTCATACCGAAACTTTCCATACCCCCGAACGGATACAACATCTCCGAGCTTCGATACACTGCTATTGTTCTCCTGCTGCCTGCCATTTACAAAAATCTTTTTTTCACGAAAAAGCAGCAGGCTCTTTTCTCTGGAAATGTTGTAAGCTTTTGCAATTACTGCATCCAATCTCTCGGATGCCACCTGATATTCTTTTCTTTCCAGCCTTGGAGCAAGACTTTCCGCCTCACCCTCAAACGGTATGCAGGAAACATTGGTATGCTTGATTTTCGTCAGATTATCTGCAATATACGGCGCGATAGTTTCCGTGCAGTATAAATAGGCACTGTTTTCCCGAATAATGATATCACCCAGAGTACTCCTGTCAATCCCAAGATTCATACATGCACCTAAAAAATCCCGATGAGTAAGTACGTCCGCAAATTTTGCCATCAAAGGCTTAATATGCAAACATACAATGGGAAATGCCTCCTCATACCCCATCATTTCCTCGCTGCCAAACCGTACCATCTGCCGCTCACAGCCCTCATTTCCTCCAAAAACCGTATAAGGCACATGGGAAAACTCCATCTGTGCCTTATAAAACATATCCAACTCTGCCATACCGAAAAATCCGGTAAAGCAGTAAACATTCTGCATATACGATTTTTCTGCCAGCTCCTTCAGACGCTTTTTTAATTGCTGTAATTCTTTTTCTGTCTCTGCTGCCATATTCTCTCCGTCTTATGAAAAATCAATGACTTCTTTTTTTGGTGCTTTTGTCGGTTCTACGGAAACCGCATGGAGCACAGGTCCTTCTCCCTCATAATCTGCCCAATATTCCCAAGAGAGCGTAGCAGTCACCTTTACCCACTCTTTATCCTTTAATTGTGCCGCTTTCTCATATTCGCAGGCAAATCCGAGAAATGCCATATCATCTGCGCAGCAGGTCATTGCCATCCTGCCCGGCACAAAATAATCCTCCGGGAAGCCTGACGGTTTTAATACCATCGCCGTAAACACCAGCTTTTTATTAAAATAACGTTCTGCATTGTCAAGTGTGTCCAAATACCAGATACCATATCCGGTATCATCCAGTTCCAGCACATTTTGGGATAAATCATAGGGAAGCTCATCCTCCATAATGGCATTGACTTCACCTTGGGAATCCTCAAAAATGATTTCTGCATTCTGATTGACAGCCTTTACATTTCTCTTGAAGCTGCTCAAATCCTTAATTCCGTCACAACGATTAAAAATAATCAATTCGGAATTTCTCAGCATTTCAGCAAGAAGAGAACGCATATTGGTATAATACATCTGGAATGTAGATGCATCAATGGTTGTAATCTGCTGCTCTATCTTCCAATGCCACGGCAGCTTCATTTCCTTGAAATTCCACATACCGTTATACTCAATGATAATGCGCTCCGGATTATGCTTCTTTTCCAAAGCCAGCAGATTTTCCGGTGTAAAATCTTCTTCATCCTCAATGATTTCCAGTGCTGTATGGCTCTTCTTTAAAAGCTTATCTTCAAACTCTACTTCTCCCTCTTCACAGAGAATCAAAAGTGTCTTTTCCTTAATGCGAAAATACGGCTGTTCCAACGTATAACGGATAAATTCCGATTTTCCACTTTCCAGAAAGCCATTTATCATATAAACAGATTTCATTATATTTCTCCTACTTTTCAAATAATTCATGTAATTTATCTTCCTTCAACTGAGAACCGATAACACAGATTTTTCCGGTCAAATCTGCTTTTCCCGCGCGGATGTCCACCTCACCCGGTACATAATCAAAATACGTCCAGTCACCATTTCCATCCGGTAACATACCTTTTGCACGAAGTACAAAACCGTATGTCTTTTCATCCTCAAGTGCCGCCAACTTCTCTGAAATCTCTGATTGACTATAAGATGCGGCTGTTTCCTTGCCCCAGCTTGTGAACACTTCATCTGCATGATGGTGATGATGCTCATGGTCATGACAACCACAGG
>JAZNIP010000232.1:0-6372 GCA_045577575.1 Lachnospiraceae bacterium
TATCATTAATCTGCTTCAAATGATCTAAATCCGCAAACAAAATATAGGCCCGTTCCCCCGAACGATGCTTCATCTGTCGTATCAGCTCTTCTACAAAGCCTCTGCGGTTCAAAAGCCCCGTCAGGTCATCCGTATTGGAAATAGACTGTAAAATCTGATTTTTCGCCTGAAGCTCCGTCATCATTTCTTCCAGTTCAATCTGTGTCTCATATTCCTTTTTATTCAGCTCCAGGAAATGTATACCCGTTGCAAGCTGCAGGCTGGCAACATAAGTGGAGGAAATGTCCTCACTTCCGATTTCACACAACAGCATCCCATACTGTATCTGTTCAAAAAACAGGGAAAATGCAACATAATCATGTCCTTCTCCTGCCAAAAAAGCAGAAAAGCCCTGTTCTCTTGTAATTACCGGTCGCTCAGACTTTTCAAATACACATACCTCTTTCCCCTGATGATATGCTACAAGCCACAGCTTATCCGGACACTTCCATTCATTTTCCTGTCGGTAAATCACCGGCGAATCAAATAGAAAAATATAAGAGCCTGACATATTCTGACGCTGCATACCCTTTATCGCTTCCAGATAGACATCCTTTTCCCGATAACCGTGCTTTACCATTTCGCGTACCTGAAGCGGTCCCAGCCATGCCTTTCTGCTGTAATCAATCTCCTTAGCTGACTGATAATAACGATAGGTATTGAGCATATATTCATTGATGCATTTCATCAGCTCCATATACTGCAGCTTCTTATCCGGTCGTGTATCAATCTCACTCAAATTGATTAAGAAACCATTTAACTCATCTGCCACACCCGGAATCGATACTTCATCAAACCACTTACTTTCTGCTATCAGATTCATCATACGCTGTACGTTGCGGCAATGCAGCATTGTATCCGTTTCCTTTTCGGAAAGATAAATCTGCCGAACAACATAGGAAATGAGCTGCGTCAAATAATTTTTGGTAAATTCAATGACTCTCCAGTTCTGTGTACTGAGCAGTACTTTTCCGGACATCTTAGCAGCGATATCCGGTATCATCCGTTTAACAGAAGATTTGCTTGCCCCGTTTAAATAATTCCTTCTATTATTCTTACTACAGCCACAGCTCTGACGTTTCATCATCCTTGCCATAAGCTTAGTATCCGTCTCCTGCTTTCCTCTGCAAAGTGCAAACGCTTTCTGCAAAGCAATGTATCCCATATCATAACCATTCTGCTCAATGGTAGTGAGCGGCGGATTCAGGCTGGCTGCCATTGCAATATCATCATAACCCGTTATGGCAATATCCTTACCAACACGCAGTCCAAGCTTTTTGCAAGCCTTATACGCACTGATTGCCATACCGTCATTTGCCGCACAAATAGCCTCTGCATCCGGATTGGCTTTCAAAAACGTCTCTACCTCATCCGCCATATACTCTGTATAATCACCATAAAGTATCATTCCCTCATCTACCGGAAGATGATATTTCTTCATCGTATCCAGATAAGCATTTCTACGCTCTGTGGCATCTGTATTATCCAGAGGACCGCTAATGTGCAAAATCTTTTTGTAGCCGTGTACGGTAATCAGGTGCTCCATTAATTGTGCAATTCCGGCATAGTTATCACTGATAATATAGTTGGAATTTTCTCCCTCTATCCGCTCCTCCAAAACAACATACGGAATCTTTCCATATTTCTGAAAAAAGATTTCCTTTTCTCTGTCCTCCAAAAAGATACAGAGCGTTCCGTAGGAAATGATAAGTGCATCCAAATCTCCGAATAAAGCAAAATCATAAATTGTATTGAACTGATATTCAAAATCATTGCTGCCGGATATACCCGTAAGCTCCTTGTAAAAGCTCCTGCTCTGTGTGCCCGGAAACAGCTCCAATGTCACCGGATACTCTCTTGCAGCTGCATAAATACCGCGCAGCAGCTCCTGCGGATGATTCGTATAAACATTACCAATCATAATACCGATACGATATTCTGTTTTCCCGTTCTGCTCCTGCCTAGCCATAGCTTATTTTGCCGGCTCTGTCAGCATAGCCACATGCACCTCATAGGACACACTTTCGCCCGGTGCAAGTACCGTCAGATTTCCGTCTGCCCGAACACGGTCACGTCCGTCCGGCGTACAGTTCCCCGGCTCCAAGCCGAGTACATAATCTCTCTCTCCCATCATCTTCCACTGGGTAAAGAATTTCAGACTGTCGGCATCAAATGTAATTTCCAGTCCCTGCTCAATATCCGGATTGTAAATACTTGCTTTACCGTCCTTATCAAAGCTGTGATAATAGCACTGCTCAATAAACTGTGGCTGCGGTGTCAGCATCTCGCTCCATGTATCCAAATCCTCTGCAGAGCGCTCATTACGCGGTGCCACCTTAACAGACGGAATTTTCACCTGTGCCTTTTCACTCAAAAGCGGATATCCCATATTTAAATGGTACAGAATCATGACAGGGCATTCCTTGTCTCCCCTGTTTGTAATGGTATCCTGTACCGTAATTTTATTTTCCTCCAAAGAACAGATAATCGTTCTGTTCATCACAAGCTTATGTGCAAAGATGCCTTCATCTACAATCTTTGCGTGAATGCGGATTTCCTTGTCATCCTGCTCCCAATAAATCTGCTCTGCCGGAATATTGGAAACCGTTCCGTGAAGAGGCAGCTTCTCGCCATCATCCTCACACGGTGTTCCTACAGCTGTCAGACCACAGGTTGTTAAAAATCCTGTCGTAAAGGATTTTAAAAATCCGTCCCCCTTATCATCGTAATAAGCCGGTGCCACATATCCGCATGGCGCAAAATATCCCATGTTGATTCCCCGAAAGCTCAAACGCGGAATATCTGCACATCTGTCTGCAGATACCGTAAACTCCAGTCCCTTTCCGTTTTTCACCTGTAAAAGGCGCATTCCGTCTCCTTTTCCCCCAATAAGACGATGCTCCTCTACCCCATAAAGCTGACTTTCATGTCCAATATATGGATTCATATACCTTCTCCTTCCCTTGCAGTGATTCTTTTTACTGCCTTTTCTTTATCTTCTCATGCCAGATGGAAATAGTCAATTACCCTCTTTCTTTCCCGTCTGTGTGCGCAATCCTGTCTTGTACAGTTGTCGCAAATGCATGCTTCTTTCTTCTCCTCCTCTAACCCGACAATATATACAACACTCTTTTTCGGGTTCATCATACAGGCTCCGTTGCAGGTAACCGGCATATCGTCTATCTGAATCGCCATCTCCTTTAGAATATCTCTTACCTGCTCCAGTGCAACATCCGTTCCCGGGAACTGATATTTACTCACATACAGTCCCGTCTCATCAAATAAAATACTTTCTACCTGTTCATAGGCCTTTTCCAGCATCGTACTGCCGAGGCATTCCAGTATGTAAACCTGTAGCAGCTCATCTGCCTGTGTGTATATTTCCTGCATGGCATCTACACCGGCTCCCAGTGTCACTACACACAATGCCGCCCTTTTCCCCTTTTGTATCTCCGGCCAGATGCGATAGCACACCTCTGCCTCTGTCAATGATCGCAATGCATCATAGAGCGTATCAATTTGTGGATGATCCTTTTCCTCAAAATGATAACGCTCTGCCAATTCCTGTCTTTCCTGTTTTGTTAATTCCACCAAAAGAGCAGTTCTTTTGATACTGTTTTTCATACGCATTTCCTCTGTTTTTCCTATACCCCATATACGAAATACAGACTCAGCCCGTCCGGCCTTTACAGGCCATATCCGCTATGCCTTCAATGCCCTCATGGCATTCAGTATGGCGATTACTGCCACACCCACATCGCCAAATACGGCTGCCCACATAGATGCCATACCGCAGGCTGCCAATAAAAGAATCAGCACCTTTACGCCAATGGCAAATACAATGTTCTGTTTTACAATCGTAAGTGTACGTCTGGATATGGTAATGGCACGGGCTATCTTGGACGGTTCATCCGTCATAATTACCACATCAGCCGCTTCAATTGCCGCATCACTTCCGAGTCCGCCCATCGCAATGCCGATATCGGAACGTGCCAGTACCGGAGCATCGTTCATTCCGTCACCGACAAATACCAGCTTACCGCCTGCGGATTTTTGATGCAGCAGCTCCTCCATCCGCTCCACCTTGTCTGCCGGAAGAAGCTGAGAATATACTCTGTCAATGCCAAGCTCCTCTGCCACCTGCCTTGCGGCTTTCTCTCGGTCACCCGTTAGCATAATCATATCCTTTATTCCCAACTCTTTCAACTGTATAATTGCTTTTTTTGCATCCGTTTTTATTTCATCCGAAATCACAATATATCCAAGATACCTGCCGTCACAGGCAGCATACACCACCGTTCCGCTTTCTTCTGCCTGGTGACAGTCAATTTGGTGCTTCTCCATATGACGCAGATTGCCCACAAGCACTCTCCTTCCGTCAATGACAGCACTTACTCCGTAGCCTGCCACTTCCTCTAAAGAGGTAATCCTGCTTCTGTCAATCTCTTTTCCATAAGCCTCCAAAAGTGATACGGAAATCGGATGATTGGAACCGCTTTCCGCATAAGCTGTCAGTTCAAGCAGCTCCTTCTCCTCTGTTACCGGTACGATATGACTGACCACAAAATTTCCTTTGGTCAACGTTCCGGTCTTATCCATTACGACGGTTTCCGTTTTGGAAAGTGCTTCCAGATAATTGCTTCCTTTGATTAAAATACCCGCCTTACTGGCTCCACCCAAGCCTCCGAAGAAGCTGAGCGGTATGGAAATCACTAGCGCACATGGACAGGATACAACCAGAAAGGATAATGCTCTATAGATCCACACATACCATTCACCGCCTATGGTAAGCGGCGGTATCACAGCAAGCAGCACCGCCAGTCCCACAACAACCGGTGTATAATATCTGGCAAATCTGGAAATAAAATTTTCACTCTCCGATTTACGGCTACCCGCATTTTCAACAAGCTCCAAAATTTTGGATACGGTAGACTCTCCAAACTCTTTGGTCACCTGTACCTCAATCACACCAGTCTGATTGACGCAGCCACTGATAACCGTATCTCCCGCGGATGCTTCTCTCGGAATGCTTTCTCCGGTCAATGCCATTGTATCCAGAGTGGTAGCTCCCTTTACGACAAAACCATCCAGCGGAACGCGTTCTCCCGGTTTTATGACAATCACTTCTCCCACCAGTACCTCTTCCGGCGCAGTGGTAACAAGCTCTTCTCCCCGCTTTACATTTGCATAATCCGGACGAATGTCCATCAGCTCACGAATGGATTTTCTGGATTTGTTGACTGCATATGCCTGAAACCATTCTCCCACCTGATAGAACAGCATAACAGCAGCCCCCTCCGGATACTCTCCTACGAGAAATGCTCCGATTGTCGCAATTGACATTAAGAAATTTTCATCAAAAATCTGTCCGCCAACAATATTCATCGCAGCCTTTTTCACTACATCGCTTCCGCTTACAAGAAAGGCTACCAGATAAGCCATCAGACACAGATTCGGATAAGCCTCTCCCCAAAGGACTTGCGCTGTGACTGCTCCCGCAAACAGCAGCAGTCCGGCAATAATCCGATACAAACGTTTTTTCAGCTTCTTTGTCATCTTTTTTTCCTCAACTTCGTCTTTATCATTCCATTATTTACACTCCGACTTTGGCTTTATTTTTCAATTACCGTTACATCCGGCTCATACTTTTTCACGATTTTTTTCACTTCTTTTGTCAGTCCTGCTGCATTTGCCTCATCAATCTCTACTACCAGCTTCTGTGTCAGAAGAGTTACGGTACTTTTGGCTACACCTGCCAGCTTTGCTACATCCTCCTCAATTTTTCCTGCGCAGTGCGCACAATCCAAATCCTCTAATAAATATGTCTTAATCATTCTTTTTTCCTCTCTTTCTTTTTCTGTCATTATTTCTATTTCTTTTTATTCCTCAATATGTTCCATACCCTGACTCAAAATACTCACGATATGCCCATCCGAAAGGGAATAAAAAACGGTTTTCCCTTCCCGCCTGTTTTTTACCAGTGCCATCTGCTTTAACAATCTGAGCTGATGTGAAATTGCCGATTGTGTCATATCAAGCACCTGTGCCAAATCGCATACACACATTTCTGATTTTAAAAGTGTATACAAAATACGCACTCTTGTTACATCTCCGAATACCTTAAAGAAGGCTGCCAATTCTTCCAGCTCCTCCTCACCCGGCATCTCTCGCAAAATCTGCTCCCGCAGCTCCTTATGCTCGTGCATGCAATCACACTGTTCTGCCATGTTTTCTTCCTTCAATCTGTCACCCCTTTCTGCTTGGTTTATATCAAATCCCACAGGTTTCATGTGAACGCTTATTCATATGAATACTTGTTCATATGTTCATATT
>JAZNIP010000233.1:0-3067 GCA_045577575.1 Lachnospiraceae bacterium
ATATAACAATCCTTAATATTAATATTATTTTATCAGCAGTAGATTTCTCACTCCATTTCGTTTTCATAGGCGCCCTCATTTCTTTTTTGATTTTTACTTATCGGCATAGCGTGAACAACATCGCCGACATCACATTTAAGAATCTTACAAAACTTCAGAAGAATAGAAAGAGATACAATCTCATTCTTATTAAGTCTTGTCAGTGTAGATGGAGATACCTCTGCCATTTCCATTAACTGATGCTTTGAAATTTCGTTTTCTGCACACTTAACCCATAATCCTTTATAGCTAACCTGCATAACAACGCCTCCTATATGTATAAAATTATAATTTCATAATTATATTATACCACGTGTCAGCCCATTTTTCAATACAAAGTCGTCAATTTTGACGATTTGCATTGCTTTTTTGTGGAATGGTAGTGCAAACCGCCCAAAAGAGAAACCGCCGAGGATTTTATTCCCCGGCGGATGAAATATGTATTACTTCAAAATCTTAAACTTACCGATCAGCGGAAGCTCTTTTGCTTTGCCTGTTGCCGCATTGATAATGCCGATGATTGCAAGAACTGTAATCACAATGCTTACAAGACCGATAATTGTCGTGATGAAATACAATCTCCACGAAATTGCAAGGATGATTGAACTCAAAATACTGTACGCAATTCCGTAAAGGATAGATGCAATGAGCAGCACCAAGCCCTGATTTGAGTGGTATCTTGCAAACTTCGACTGCTTTGCCGCAAAAATCGGGATAAGCACCAATGGTCCGAAATACGCAAGTATTGCCATTGCTTTGTTGGAAGTAATGTCCTGTGCATCAAAGTCCGCTGTTGTGTCCGCTGTGTTATTCAGGTTCTGAATCTTTTGTGAAAAATCGTTTTGTGGAGGCGGTGATGCAGGCTGTGCCTGCTGTGCGTTATTCTCCACTTTCGTTTCTACTGCTGCGCCGCATCCCTGACAGAACTTTACGCCGTCCTGAACCTGCGCTCCGCATTTACCGCAATATGTCATAATTGATTCCTCCTTAATATTGAATTTCTGATAATATCTCGGCAATTCCGCCGCCGAGAAGCGACAGTATAATTAAACCTATAATCGAAATTACAATTCCGACAATACCCCAAATGAGTATCGCTCTTGCAAAATGCTTTTTGCTCTCATTCTTCGGGGCAAACGCCATAATGATACATATAATCCATCCGATCAGCGGAAGTGCATATACAAGCATCATCCAGAAAAAGTGTGCTGTACTTGCCGAATGATTTTCCGCTTGTTGCAAGGCTTGCATCGGCGGTGTGTATGCCGTCTGCTGTGGTGGTGGCTGTTGCTGTGGCGGTATGTACTGCTGTTGCTGCTCTGGCTGTGCCTGAACCGTTACAGGCTCTTTCACAACCTTTTCCTCGGCAGGTATTTCTTCCTTAGCTGCAGGAGCTTCGACAGGTGCACCTTCCGGCACTTTTGTTCCGCAGCCTGTGCAGAACATCAAGCCGTCAGTAAGCTCCATGCCGCATCCGGTACAAAACTTTGCCATATTTTCGACCTCCTTAGTAAAAGGCTTTATGTAGGGAATGGCGGTTTGTCGTAAACGCCATTCCCTACACGATTTATTTTCTTATTTCTTCAAATTCTCAACCATTCTCACTGCAATAATGAGTGCCTGTTCTCTTGTTGCGTTTGCGTAGCCGTTTGCTTCGTCTGCACTTGTTACATTCTTCGGGGCGAATTTGTTATTACCGACACCGTTGATAATGCCGTTTGCTACCATAAAGTAAACGCTGTCCTTTGCCCAATCGGATATATCTGCATCGTCTGCGAAAAGTGCAGGCTTTTCATAAGGCAAGGTAAACTGGCTATCTGTTGCAAGTGTCCAACCTGCAAGAGTAATTTTCTTAAATACTCTTGTGAGCATAGCAGCAGCTTGTTCTCTGTTCAGAAGTGCATCCGGCTCATAGGTAGTTGCAGATGTACCATTTACTGCCCCGATATTGTACGCTTTCAAAATCTCAACATCTTTTGTGTCTGTAAACGGATTGTTTATAATCGGAATTGCTGACGTGCCGGAAAGATTTTCATAAACCTTAACTGCAACTGCCGCAAATTCCGCTCTTGTGATGTCGGCTGTTAAATCAGCACCCTCTAATGTTTCGGGGATAAGACCAAGCTCGTCGGCTCTCGCAAGTTCTTCGGTTGCCCAATCCGATGCGTTGCCCCAGGCAGGTGCGCCGAACTCAATCACATTAGACCACGCAGACGGTATAATTTCGCCATGCTCTCCCCAATACTCATATCTTGTGCGGCACTGTACCCAAGTATCCTCTGAAATCTCGCTTTGTGCGCTTCGGAGAGAGCCGGAATATGTTCCGTCAAAAACATTTATGTCTGTCTGCAAACTCTCCCACGCTCCGCCGCCAATACTCACTTCACAGACCATTCTCAAGGAATGACCGATGCTCGGTGCACCGGCAGAAATCTCTTTAATGCTGTCTGGATTTTTAAGCTGGAACTCAACTACAGGATCGCCCTGCGGGTCGTCACCAAAGGGCTGCAAGGTCAATTCCTAATCGGAAATCACAGGAGCTTCCAGTGAAGTAGGCTTCTCAAACGGCTTGTAATCCTTTCCGTATCCAGCCACAGGCGACCAATCAGAAATGATAAATTTGTCGCTTCCTCCGGCTTCCCTGTACTGGACTACAAAACGGCATCTGACATAAATTGTATGCTGCGTCCAGTCGATGGTCGGCCACAAAAGACCGTTGCTTGCTTCAAACATTGTATAGGACGATGCCGGCAGAACTTCCGACCACGCTGTCCACCTTCCATCAGTAGACCACGGAAGGTCAAAAAATGTCTTTGTTACCGTTGCTTGAGCATCGAGATTCCAATTATTAACATATTCCCAAGCGGGATTGCCTTCTCGCTTCTCCATCGTGTCCCAACCGCTCTGGTACTTCCAATCATTTTTGCTATCAAGCGACCAGTCCACCTGCACATAGCTCCACAAAATGTCAAGCCCATATTCCTTTGCTCCAGATTCAAGCATTAACTGTAGATCTGTTCCTTTGGTA
>JAZNIP010000234.1:0-4887 GCA_045577575.1 Lachnospiraceae bacterium
GGATGCAGTAATTGCCATATTGGAATGAATTGCATCGCTTCCACCCTTTAAGATGACCGCATTGCCTGCCTTAAAGCAAAGGGCAAAAGCATCTGCCGTTACATTCGGTCTGGATTCATATATGATACCGATAACTCCCATCGGTACAGAAACCTTTTTCAGCTTTAATCCGTTTGGACGTTCCCATGCATCCAGTTCGCAGCCTACCGGATCAGGAAGCGCGGCAATCTGACGCAGACCTTCTGCCATCGCTTCAATTCTTTTTGCATCCAGCTTCAGTCTGTCAAGCATACCCGCATGCATTCCGTTTTCTCTTCCTGCCTGCATATCTTTTTCGTTTTCTGCAAGAATCGTATCTGTATCAGCAACCATTCCTTCTGCTGCAGCCAAAAGTGCCTGATTTTTCTCTGCTTCCGTCAAAACCTGTAATTTATATTTTGCTACAACCGCTTTTTTTCCTAACTGCTCCACTAACTGCATTCTGTTTCCCTCCTATTTGATAATCCCGTTTTCCGTTACAATTATTTGAGGACAGACATCATGTATTTCATACGGAATTCTGTCCTTTATCTGAAACGAAAATGCAACCGCAACTGCAAATAACTCTGCTTTATCTCCCTGCATTCCCTTTTTCTGACTATTTATAGCAATTTCTGCAAGATATCTGTCGTAATAGCCTCCTCCATAGCCAATCCGATGATGCCCGCTGTCAAAAACCGCTCCCGGCATTACCATAAAGCAATTTCCCTCTATCGGCATGGAAAACCGTCTTTTTTCTTCCCGCAGCTTCGGCTCCAAAATACCATGATATCCGCTTTCCAGCTCTTCTACAGAAAAAATCTCATAAAACTCCATCGCTTTTTTGCATACAACCGGACAATATACATGCTTTCCAAGCGCCAGACTCTTTTCTATTAGGGAGAGCGTTTTAACCTCTCGCTTATAGTTTACATAACACAAAATATGCTCTGACGATTGAAATTCCGGCAGCTTCATCAAAGCAACCTCTATCCGGCGGCTTTTCTCCTGCCATTCCGGCTCCGGCATATTATCCCTGACAGCCAGAACCTCTTTTCTTAGTTCTTTTTTATCAATGTCCTTTTTTACAGCGTTTTGCATGTGCCTCTCCCAGATTTGTTACGGTTCCGTCTGCATTCAACACATCAATATTATTCAGCTGTCCACGCAGATTGGCCCTTACGTTTGCAATATATTCCTCACGCAGCAGCTTTTGCTCCCTGCGCTCCTCTTCCGTCAGTCCCTCTGCCTGAGATTTATGATATAACTCATTAATACGCGCTATTTTTTCTTCAAATGTCATATCGTAGCTTCCTTTCTGCTCCGGCTGCTGTTACGCCTGCCTGACTATTTATGATAATCTGCCACAGACCCCGGCAAATCAAAATTTTCATCCTTATTGGCACAGAAAATAGTACCCAGATTACGCCCGTCCATAATACGGTGGATGATATGAATATCCTCGCTGTTGGCAATAACCATATCAGCTCCTGCACTGGTAGCAATCTTTGCCGCAATCATTTTGGTATTCATACCGCCTGTGCCGACACTGCTTCCGGTCGTAGCCTTTCCCATCTGCATAAGCTTATCATCCCATTTTTCTACAATTTCAATAAACTCTGCATTCGGATTCTGTCTTGGATCATCGGTATATAAACCGTCAATATCAGACAAAAGAATCAGCAAATCCGCATCAATCAAAGATGCTACAATCGCGGAAAGTGTATCGTTATCACCGATTTCAATTTCATAAGTTGCAACCGTATCGTTTTCATTAACAATCGGAATAACGCCCATTTTTAATAGCTCAGAAAACGTATTGTGGGCATTATATCGGTTTAAATCATCTACGATAGTATTTTTGGTCATCAGAATCTGTGCCGTAACCTGATTGTATTCTGCAAAAATCTTTTGATAGGTCATCATCAGTCTTGCCTGTCCGATTGCCGCACATGCCTGTTTTACTGCAATATGATTGTCTCCGTGTTCTTTATTGATATCTTTAATATGTACTGCCTTGCGTCCCGCTGCAATAGCACCGGAGCTGACAAGAACAACATCCTTTCCCTGATTTTTTAAATCACAGAGTTCGCGAATCAAAACCTCCATTCTTACATAATCCAAATCCCCGGTTTCCGGATGCTGCAGGGAGGAAGAACCGATTTTAATAACAATTCTTTTTTTATCCTTTAACAAAGCTCTCACATTTTCGTTCATTTTTTCATAATCTCCTCAAACGGTTTGTATTTTACGGCAATTGCCTCTGCAATTCGTATACCATCCATCGCTGCCGAGGTAATCCCTCCGGCATAGCCTGCACCCTCTCCGCAAGGATACACGCCTTTTATATTACTCTCAAATGCTTCATTACGCAATATCCTGACCGGAGAAGATGTTCGACTTTCTATGGCAGAAACCAAAGCATCATCGTTATTGAAGCCTTTTATCATATGAGCAAACTGTTCCATTCCGTCTAAAAAGGCTTCCGTCATCTCCTTTGGTAAAATATCACTGATATCCGAAAAAACATAATTTCCCTTTATACATGGCATATGCTCTTTGGCTTTTCCGTCATCTGACTTTTTCTTTTCCTTTCGAAAGCATGCTTTTAAATCCCCTAACCTCTGTACCGGAATCTTTCCTCCACCGGCCTGATAAGCAGCTTCTTCCAACCTACGCTGAAATGCAATACCGGAAAGGGGATGCTCCGACGGAAAATCAGATTTCCTGACCGATACAATAATGGCACTGTTTGCATTGCTTCCGTTTCTTCCGCTATAGCTCATACCGTTAATCGCCAATCGATTTTGTTCAGAAGAAGCATCTACCACATAGCCGCCCGGACACATACAAAATGAGTATACTCCTCTACCGTTGGCTGCTTTTGCAGCCACCTTATAGGATGCCGCCGAAAGCGGAGCCGGATCTTCCTTTCCATATTGGGATAAATTTATCATCTTCTGGGGATGCTCCACACGAAAACCGGCCGCAAATTCCTTTGCTTCCATTGTAAATCCGGCTTCATAGAGCATTTGAAAGGTGTCTCTTGCGCTGTGTCCGATAGCAAAAACAGCCGCTTCACATGGCAACACTTCATTTTTACCAATGACTAGTCCGGTCAATCTATTATTTTCTTTTACAATTCCGGTTACCGTTGCACCAAAACGGACACTGCCTCCGTATGCTTCAATCTGTTTCCTTATATTTTTTACAATCTTTACGAGTACATCTGTTCCGATATGCGGTTTATTATCATATTGAATGGAAGCCTTTGCACCTGCCTCCACAAACAAGCGGAGAACCTCACTGTTTCTGCCGTTTGCATCCTTTACCAGTGTGTTTAGCTTGCCATCCGAGAAAGTACCGGCGCCGCCTTCTCCAAACTGTACGTTGGATTGTGGATTCAATGGTTTGCCCTTCCAAAATGCATCTACATCCTCCATACGGGTATCTACATCCATGCCTCGTTCCAATAAAATAGGCCGATAGCCATGCTTTGCCAGCATCAGCCCACAAAAGAGTCCGGCCGGTCCCGTTCCGACAATCACCGGCGGATGCATCAGCTCCTGCAAACCGGTTTGCGGAAATTGGTACACGGTTTTCTCTGCCAAAACAATCCTTTTATGATCCACACGCTGATAAACCTTTTGTTCCTGTGCTACCGTGCAATCTATCATATAGCTGTAATACAGCTCCGGTTTTTTTCTGGCATCAATGGAACGCTTTCTGATTTCATAGTGCAAAAAATCATTCGGTCGCAGACGAAGCTCTCTGCGAATTTTTTGCTCCAGTTCACGTTCACTATGTTCTGTTTTTATTTTTAATTGCTGTATCCGAATCATTTTATATCCTTAAATTGATCTGTCTGAATTATCTGCCGCCGCACGTCCGGCTATTATTCCCGTGGTCCATGCCCACTGAAGATTATATCCGCCGCATCTTCCGTCCGCATCAAGCATCTCTCCTGCTACAAACAGCCCCTTTGTTTTTTTTGCTTCCAGGCTATCCGTTACCTCCCGTAAGGAAATACCACCCGCGCATACCTGTGCCTGCATAAACGGATTAACACCGTTTACCGTAATCGGAAAATGCTTAAATAATCCGGCTGTCTTTAATAATTTCTTATCCGGCAGTCTTCCTATATTTTCCTGTAGGGAAATACCTGCTTCTTTTAATATTACACCAAAAATCTTTTTGTGCACCGTCCCGGTAAAAAACTGCTCTGCATTTTCCATCCCCAAATGCTTCTTTCGTACAACCAGCATTTGTTCCCACTCCGTTTCAGATATTCCGGGCAAAAAGTCAATATAACCTGAAATTTCCTTTTCATGAGTCAGAGCCTTTGCTACGTGTCGGCTCAACTGAAACACTAAAATTCCTGAAATTCCGTAATCCGTAAGCTGCAATTCTCCGGTTTCTTTATAGGCAATTCCTTTCACAAAAACCGATACCTCAGCCTGCGTGCGGACTCCCGATAAAGCCTTAAAAAAGCCTTCCTTACAGCGAAGCTGAACAAGTGCCGGTGAAAAAGGAATCCTCTTCATCCCAAAGGCTGATGCCAGTTTTTGACCGTTTTCCTCTTCCGCATTTTTCATTCCCGCCTTGCTTCCGCATGCAAGGATAATTCTATCAAATTCATATATCAAATGTCCATCTTCTTTTTGCGTATGTACAAGAAATCGTCCGTTCCTCTTTTCGATTTTTTTCACAAAACAGCCGGTACAAATCATAACCTTAAGACGCTCTAGTGCAAACCTCAGCACATCCAGTACAGCAGATGCCTGTTCGCACTCCGGATATAAATATCCGTTTTTATCCTTTGTCAAAAGACCCAGCTTATGAAAAAAAGCAAGTCGGAGGCCAAGCGGT
>JAZNIP010000235.1:0-2857 GCA_045577575.1 Lachnospiraceae bacterium
GTGATGCTTTGAGGGAGGACAAGGAATGAGTGCAGCGACAAACGAGAATGAAGAAACAGTAGATTATGGGAATGAGTTTAAACCGCAGAAAAAAACCTGGGTCATTAAGAAGGATGGAAGCAGAGAGATTTTTAATGTACAAAAGGTTATCAGTGCGGTTGGAAAATCCGCTTATCGTGCACTGACAAAATTTACCGACGCAGAAAAACGACATATATGTCAGTATGTAATTGAAAAGGTTGAAGAATTGGACTCAACGGAAATACCGATTCCGGTAATGCACAACATTGTAGAGAGTGCACTGGAGCAGGTGAAGCCGATTGTTGCAAAGAGCTATCGGGATTATCGTAACTATAAACAGGATTTTGTGCGGATGTTGGATGATGTATACAAAAAAAGTCAGTCCATTATGTACATCGGAGACAAAGAAAATGCCAATACAGACTCCGCACTGGTATCCACAAAGCGCAGTCTTATTTTTAATCAGTTGAATAAGGAATTGTATCAAAAGTTTTTTATGACTACCGAGGAAATTCAGGCATGCAGAGACGGATATATCTACGTACATGATATGTCTGCCAGAAGAGATACGATGAACTGCTGTCTGTTTGATGTACAGAATGTACTTTCCGGCGGATTTGAGATGGGTAACATCTGGTACAATGAACCGAAAACATTGGATGTAGCCTTTGATGTAATCGGAGACATTGTATTGAGTGCGGCGAGCCAGCAGTACGGCGGCTTTACCGTACCGAGTGTAGACTTGATTTTAGAGCCATATGCGGAAAAATCCTATCAAAAAGATATCGAAAAATACATACGTCTCGGAATTGATAAGGAGACAGCAGAAGCGGAAGCCTATGCGGATGTTGTAAGAGAGTTTGAACAGGGATTTCAGGGTTGGGAGTACAAATTTAATACGGTGGCCAGCAGCCGGGGCGATTATCCGTTTATTACCGTAACAGCAGGCACGGGAACGGGCAGATTTGCTAAGCTGGCAACTATTTCCATGTTGAATGTAAGAAGAAAGGGACAGGGGAAATCTGATTGCAAAAAACCGGTGCTTTTCCCGAAAATTGTATTTTTATATGATGAAAATCTGCACGGACCCGGCAAGGAATTAGAGGATGTATTTGAAGCGGGTGTGCGTTGCTCCGCTAAGACGATGTATCCTGACTGGCTGTCATTGACCGGAAAGGGCTACATTGCCAGCATGTATAAGCAGTACGGAAAAATTATTTCGCCGATGGGCTGTCGTGCCTTTTTATCACCGTGGTATGAGAGAGGCGGTATGCATCCGGCAGACGAAAACGATTCTCCGATTTTTGTAGGACGTTTTAATATTGGCGCGGTTTCGCTGCATCTTCCAATGATTTTAGCGAAAGCAAGACAGGAAGGCAGAGATTTCTATGAAGTATTGGATTACTATCTCAATCTGATTCGTCAGTTGCACATTCGCACCTATGCATATTTGGGAGAAATGCGTGCATCAACCAATCCGCTTGCGTATTGTGAAGGCGGTTTTCTGGGCGGTAACCTTAAGCTGACGGATAAAATCAAACCGCTGTTAAAGGCGGCAACAGCTTCCTTTGGCATTACGGCATTTAATGAGTTACAGGAGCTTTATAACGGCAAATCGCTTGTTGAAGACGGCGAGTTTGCGCTGGAGGTTCTGGAGCATATCAATAAACGTGTAAATGAGTTTAAAGAAGAGGACGGTAACTTATATGCGATTTACGGTACGCCTGCAGAAAATCTATGTGGTTTGCAGGTAAAACAGTTCCGCGAAAAATACGGTATTATTGAGGGCGTTTCCGATAGAGAGTATGTAAGTAACAGCTTTCATTGCCATGTGACAGAGGACATCACTTCCATTGAGAAGCAGGATATTGAATACCGCTTTTGGGAAATGGCAAACGGCGGAAAAATTCAATATGTGAAATATCCGATTGACTATAACATTGAGGCGATTAAGACATTGATTCGTCGTGCAATGGATATGGGGCTGTACGAAGGTGTCAATATGTCGCTGGCATATTGTGATGATTGCGGACATCAGGAATTGGAGATGGATGTTTGTCCGAAATGCGGAAGTCGCAATCTGACCAAAATCGACCGTATGAACGGATATTTATCCTATTCCCGTGTACACGGGGATACTCGTCTCAATGAGGCTAAAATGGCAGAAATTGCAGACAGAGTGAGTATGTAAGGCGGGGAGAGTAACATGCGATATCATAATATAACAAAGGACGATATGCTCAATGGTGATGGGCTTCGGGTTGTGCTTTGGGTGGCAGGCTGTGCACATTGCTGCAAGGAGTGTCAGAACCCGATTACATGGGATCCGAACGGTGGACTGTTGTTTGATGAGGCAGCTAAGACAGAAATTTTTGAGCAGCTTCAAAAGCCGTATATATCCGGTATCACCTTTTCCGGTGGTGATCCGCTGCATCCGGCAAACCGCATGGATGTACGGAATCTGATAACGGAAATCAAAGAGAAGTTTCCGGATAAGACGATTTGGCTGTATACCGGAGACAGTTGGGAAACGGTAGCACATGACCCTATGATGAAAAATATTGATGTATTAGTGGACGGAGAGTTTCACATAGAAGAAAGAGATGTAAAGCTACTATGGAAGGGTAGTAAAAATCAGCGTGTCATTGATGTAAAAAGGAGCTTGAAGCAGACCGATTATAAGAAACCGGTGCTGCACTGCGGAGATTACGAATAAAGGAGCATACAATGAAAAGAATTGCAAAATTTTATAAGGTGAGTAGAGAAAGATTTGAAAAGGATTTGCAGGATGCTGTTCCGGGCTATACTGACGCGGAAATCCAGACAATATATGATG
>JAZNIP010000236.1:0-10770 GCA_045577575.1 Lachnospiraceae bacterium
TTACTACCACTCCCGGATAGGCACTGCGATAAAACAGGGCAGCCTCAGGATTTGTTTTCAGTGTCATTTTAAACCAATCTTCCTGTGTACTTAACTGTGCAAATATTTTTCCTGCTATCCGATAACAAATCGGCTCCTCCCCAAACGGTCTTGTCTCATACACACATGGTAATTTCATGCAATGTGCATGTATCTCTCTCCATTCTTTAACCTGCATAATGTACTCCTCTCTTTGTACTCCCTTATAATTCCCTTTATCTATATCTCCGCCGGCCGAATCGCACATTTCCTCCTTTCCTTCGGCTCGTTCAAAAGTACTAACCTACGTTACTTTTCTTCCCCTCTCGAAAAGCAATCGCTGCGCTCATTATAATTCATGATAATATGGACAGATATCTTCATAGTGTCCATCCTTCATGCGAAATCCTTTTGGTATCGTCCCCAATTGCATAAAACCAAGTCTTTCATACAGATGTCTTGCATGAATATTGGTTGCTACTACTGCATTAAACTGCAATACCCCAAATCCCTGAATGCGTCCCTGCTCCAGACAGTCTAAAACCAGTTTTTCCCCGATATGCAATCCCCGGCTTTCTGAGCTGACTGCATAACTGGCATTACAGATATGACCGCAACGTCCCACATTATTCGGATGCAATATATAGAGTCCGTATAGTCTGCCGCTTTCTGCATCCACTGCCACTCCGCTATAGGTCTGAGATGCAAAAAAAGTCTTCCCTGTTTCTGTCGTCAATGTCTCTTCTTGCGGAAATGCAATTCCCTCTTCTACAACTTCATTCCATATGCGAATCATTTCCGGCAAATCCTGCTCATTGTATTCTCTTACTGTTATCTGCATATGCTTTCTCTCCTAAATGATATCACAAATTAATTCCATATCTGTCAAATGAATGTAATGGCTGCTTTTCCTTGCACACTGATATTGACTATTTTTTGAAAAAGTCAGATACTCCTTCATAAGCTGTTGCCAGAAGTCTTCTATTTTTTCTGCCTGTTCTTTTGACGCACTGCCGAATTCACAAATTTCCTTTATTTCTATTTCCGAGTTATGAGTTATCAGGACAATGGGAATATCCGGAAACCCCTCTACTGATTTCAATTCTTTTATATGCTCTGTTTCATGCGCCAGACGATATTCTTCAAGAGCAGTCTGATATAATAACGGTCTGGTCAAGGATTTCAAAATACGCTCTGTCTCTTCGTCTGAAAAAGCATCAAAATAATAAAATGGTGGGGCTTTTTTCATCATACTACGAATCAGCCACCCAAAATGAAGTTTCGCAAGCAACAGATTTATCTTTAGTCCTGCCGTCTTATCCACACCGCTTTTTCGAAATTCTTCTGCAGTCAGTTCCTGCCTAAAAGAACTGTCCTTTGCAGAAAGTGGGTCCAGTAAGATAAGTTTTTTTACAAATGTTGGATATGACCTTACAAACTGCTGGGCATATAGTCCCCCCTGTGAATGAGCTAATAGTATAATCTGATTTTCACAGTCAAGCGTTTGCAACAACTCATACAACTCTTTTGCAATATTTTCCGGCGTTCTTGTAAGTTCAGAAGGATCGCTCTCTCCATATCCCGCCCTCTCATACAAAAGCACTGTATGCTTCTCTGCCAGACGTTTTACTATCGGTTGCCACTCTGCTACAACAGCCCCCAGCCCCATTTCGATTACCAAATCTACTTTTCCGTTTCCGTATATCTGATACGCGAGCACCGCCGTTGAAATCCGTGCTTTTTTCATTTTCATATTACCTGATTATCCTCTTTCTTCTATGAATCGATAAGCAAACGCTACTGCCTTACAAGTAAGCTGTTCACACATATGTGGCGGATCGTTTGGTGTAAAACCGTTTGGGCGCAAATCATAACAGCGCAGTGAACCAAATTCTTCTTCAAAGCATTTTGCATATTCATAGCAGGCAGAAACGATTTCCTGCTCCGACCTGCCCTGTTTGTCATAATAAACAGCAAGAAACATGAGTGCTCCCTCTACCAGACCGCATTGTGCCCGGTAACCACCTGCTCCATGAAGTCCTACTGCTGCTTTGATGGTCTGTGCTTCAAGCGAAACATCAAATAATTCACTTAAACAAGTCAATGTCGTTCTGGCACAGTTAATATCGTCCTTCCAGTACAGCTCATGTACTCTGTTTCTAATTATCTCGGTATACTTTTTCATCTAATCTCCCCTTACATCCAATCTTTTTCGCAATTCCATTCATCATCAGCTTTTGAATATGCTTTCCGAACCGATTGAACTTCTTAATAAATGTCTCATCAAAATATTCAATTCCGGTAAACGCTTTCGCTTCCGGGAATAAGAAATCACCGTTTTCAGCAAATCTTCTACCCATTTCTTCAAAGGGCTGTACCATTTTGTTCCCTACTTTTTCTCCTAACAGATTGATACCAAACATGTCCCCTCTGCTGAGAATCCCTGCAAATTCACAGTTAAAATACATCGGAAGTCTTTCCAGATAATGCTCTCCACATCTCCTCTGGCATGCTTCCGGAAAACCACTCTGTAACAAAAAGGACAGCT
The DNA here is from genome assembly GCA_045577575.1 of Lachnospiraceae bacterium. GTDB lineage: Bacteria > Bacillota > Clostridia > Lachnospirales > Lachnospiraceae > VSOB01. The sequence continues at coordinate 2,567 of JAZNIP010000236.1, forward strand.
TTGTACCTGCTTCTTTCTTCGGTGTCAGTCCCTCCAAAAACTCCAGCATAATCCCCGGAATATTTTCTACATAAAGAGGCAGGGAAAACAAAATATGCTCATTTTTCTCAAATGCCGCCTTTGCGTCCTCCCACTGTCTTCTGTCTGACAGATGGTAAAGCTCTGCTGTATTTCCGCCCTGTTCATATCCACACAGCCATGCCCGGATAATGGTTGTCGTATTGCTTTTCTTTTCTGTTCTGGGAGATGCATTGATAATTACGATATGCATGAGGCCACCTCCTCTGCCAGCTCTATCGGATAAGCTCCTATAGACTCACTCACCATATTGACCGCAAAACGTTCCAGCCACTCATTAAAATAATCCTTGTCTGCTTCTCCTGCATACAATAGTCCCAGCTTCCATTTTCTGTCATAACGCATCACATGCCGCATTTCTTTTCCTACAATCTGTACATGCATCGTTATCAACGGTAAAATTCGGTCAATTACATTTTTCCCCTGATGATTCATAAACCCAAATACCGTGCCTACGATATATATTACCTTCTCATGCTGCATAAATGCCTCTAATATCTGCTCATAATCATCCTTTATCGCACAGACTCCCGGCGTTTTTATCCAACACGCATTACAGCCGATGCACGGCTTTATACTTAACTCTTGTGTATGTATTACCTGTATGGTTTCTCTGCCTGCCTCCAGAACAGACAGTGCTTTTTGCACTCTTTCGTCTGCTTCCGGCAAGGTATTAATTACCAATGTACTCATTTAAAAATTCTCCCTTGGTTACCATCACTACATCCCCTGCTACCAATATCTCATCGGTTTCCTCCTTACAGGAAATCTTTAAAACACTTGGTCTTCCTACATAACTGCCTTGATGAAGCGCTATCGTCTCTCTCTTCGAAAAGCAGCCATGCTTATACAAATATGCACCCACAGGTCCTGCTGCACTTCCGGTCGCCACATCCTCCACAGCTCCCAGATTATCCCAGGTACGCCCTTCCATTTTCAGCATATCAAATACATAAACAAACTTTGCCCCACACTTCGCAAGCATTTCCTCCAAGTCAGTCCGCAAAATGCGTGCATGCTCCAGACCGCTCCGTATCGGCACAAGCAAATAAGGAAGTCCGGTAGATACTACCTCCATCGGATACTCTGCACACAAATCCTCCTGCTGCAAATTCAGTGCCTTGCAATACTCCATCTGCCAGTTTTGCGTAACCGGCTCACCCCAAACAGGTACCCCCTGATTCATCTCTACTTCATAGTAGCCGTTTTTCCGGACAGACCGGGTACTTACTTCCTTTTCCTTTAACGCAAAGGTAATAGTCTTTTCCGCATCATCTGCAAAAAACTCCTGATGCAACAGCCCTGCTGCCCCTAAAATCGGGTGTCCTGCAAAGTCCAGTTCTTCCTCTACCGTAAAAATCCTGGCAGCGTATTTATCCCCCTGCTGCCTCTTTAAAAAAATGGTTTCAAACTGCTTGAACTCACAGGCAATCTGCTGCATCATACTGTCCTCCAACCAATTTTCCAACATGACAACCGTCAATCCATTTCCCGCAAAGGGTTTATTACTAAATACATCCACATGAAAAATCTGCATCATTTATACCTCTCTCATTCTCTAACTAAACACAGTCTGTATCAATAGCATATAACAAACCGTACCTGCTGTAATGCTTATCAGCGTATTTCTCTTCCATACATGCAAAAGCACCACCAGAAATCCTGCTATGATTTCCGGCAGCCCGAAAGGTGCCACTGCAAAAGAAATTCCCTTTAAACAATATACCACAAGCATACCCATAATGGCATAGGGCAGCACTCTCCCCAAATAAAGGATAAAATCCGGCGTTTTTTTATTGTTATGAAAAACCAGAAAAGGCAAAAATCGAAGTATAATGGTTACTGCTGCGATAACTGCTATCATAGCTGCAACATATCCGCTATTCATGTTTCGTCTCCTCCTTATCAATTCGTTTCTTTCCGATAGTCAGTATCAGACTAATTCCTATCATCGCCGGAATGAGGAAATTCTCTCTTCCGAAAATGAGCAGGCAAAGAATCGATACCGTCACTCCAACCACTGCCGGAATATGATTTTTCGTACTTCTCCACTGCTCTACAAATACCGTAATAAACAGTGCTGTCATAGAAAAATCGATTCCTGTGGTATCTATGGTAATCAGTTTTCCTGCCACCACACCAAGTACCGTTCCGGTGACCCAATATAGCTGATTGAGCAGTGACACACAAAAGCAATAGCTGTATTTATTTACTCCCTCCGGATAATCTCCCGTACACACAAGAGAATACGTTTCATCTGTCAGGCCAAATATGAGATATGGCTTTCGCTTTCCTGCATCCTTATAAGCATCCACCATAGAAATCCCATAAAACAGATGCCTTGCATTTACCATCAACGTAGTCAGAGCTGCAGCGATCAGAGATGCCCCGGAGGACAGCAGGCTGACTGCAACATACTGCATGGAACCTGCATAGATAAATACACTCATTGCCAGTGCCCACCAGAAGCTGTATCCGTTTTTCTGGGAAAGAATACCGAAACCTATCCCCAGAACAATATAACCTGCCATAACAGGCAGTGTTTTTATAATTGATACCTTTAATAAATGTTTCATCCTTAGTTTCCTTTAAATATCAGCATACAAACATGGCGATAATACCTACCACACATATAATGAGAGCAATGATATAGATTGAGCCAATGACAAATGCTCCCTTTTTTCCTCTGCTCCAATACTTTATAGCCAGGTATGCCGCATCAATTACATCTACCAAAAACAGGCACTGTAATATCGTATGTACAATTAGCCATCCCCTTGTAATCATTTGCTCTCTTTCCGCAAACTGCGCTATCTGAAAAGCGTAAAAAGACCCCGGCAGCATCACAAGCCATGTACAGACCACACCGACTCCCACAAAAAATACAACTGCCGGAAACATTAAAATAATGGTTCCTCTGGAAGCAACCAATGCCAACAAAAACAAAGTACTCATTCCAATTAAATTTAAAACAAAAAACGGAACCAGACCGTATTTCAGCTTCAGCATCGCTTCCAGGCAATACTCCACATCATCGCTGCAATATGCCCGAAAGCTTTTTACCACGTTGATGATTCCCAATATCCCCACTGCTCCAAAAAACAGTGTAGCAATTATAAAATAAAGAATAACTGCCGTCTCCTTTTCCATCTGAGTCAGTCCAATCCGCAAATAGCACAGATTAAACGGTACCTGTAAAGACAATAAGATAATATAAATTGTTTGTAACGCGTGATTTTCTCTTTTCATGATTTACTCCCCTTTTCCCCTTATAGCTCCCTAACATTTTTATAGCAATTCTGTTAACAAAACTGCAATCCATATAATAAACGCAATGACACATATCGGACCAATAACAAATGCTCCGGCTTTCCCTCTGTTCCAATGCTTTCCAGCCAGATATGCCGTATCAGCTACATCCACCAAAACCAGACACTGCAATAGCATATGTACAATCAGCCACCCCTGAGTAGTCTTGCCTTCTCTTTCCGCAAAGCGTGCCACCTGAAATGCATAAGCTCCGCCGGGTAACATCATAAACCATGTATAAGCCCCAAAGACTCCTGCAGTAACAGCTACCAATGTTAAGTTACCTCCACCTATCGCGCACATCATCAGTACCACACAACATAACGCACTCATTCCGATTAAATTCAGAACAAAAAACGGAACCAGACCGTATTTCAGCTTCAGCATCGCTTTCAGACAATATTCCAAGTCATCATTGTGGTAAGCCCAAAAGCTTTCTCGCACACTTCCAATTCCTAATATAACTGCTATTATAAAAAACAATATTTCAACCCACGGACAAAATAAGAAAATTGCCCATTTCCATTTTTCCGCCTGTACACCCCATAAACACCACAGAGAACACGCCACTTGCAAGTACAGCAGGATAATGTATACTATCTGCAACGTATGATTTTCTTTTTTCATGATTTACTCCCCTTTATCCCTTATATCATATATTCCTTTAATCTCTTTACCACAATCTAAGCTGCATATCCCTCCAACTCTCCTGCTTCGCCTCGTGTATCACATCCGCATCCGTCAGTCCGCCAAGCAACAATGGCGAATCCGGATTATGCTTTTTTTGATTCTCTCTGACGGTTTTCTCATCATAATTTGCATAACAATATCGGCATAAATGTCCACATGTATTATAGGCACCGATATCACTGCCAAGCAGACAGTCACATTCTGCCCGTGCCCCTTTACGCTTTGGAACTATAAGCGGACATCCGATTGCCCTTTCAAATACAGCCGTTGTCATACAACCGCTGCAATCCACTCCATAACCGGCAAGCTCTGCTCCCTCTGCGCAGGACTTTATCGCAATCCCATATTTTCTACCGATACGGACAAATTCCTTTGCAAGAGTTATCCTCTCGTCCCATTTTACTTCCCTGACCTGCTGGAAATTGCGTCGCACCTTTTGGTACAAATCAATAAAGCTGATGACGCAGGTATCGGTGTAACCGGAAAGCCTATCCGCCATAGCCTCAAAGGCTTCAATATGTCTCTCTAATGTATACTCCTGTGATATAAAAATCGGATCATATCGCCAGCCAATCGAATTGATTCCTACTCTGTCTGATAATTCCTGAAAGGATTTCATAACAATATCCTTATCCGGTACGTTCGGCTCTATTTCTTTTCCATAAGGTGTTATCGTAACGAACCAATATTGTCCGTAGTCCTTAATGCAATCCATATACGGAAGAAATGGCGCAGGATTTTTCGTACAAAAGGCGATTACATCTACCACATCAGGCGAAATCCTGTATTTTGTTATCTGTACCGGATTGTATGGGTTTCGTACCATTACATAACCCGCTTTGATGCGGTTTGCAAACCATTCACTGTAAAATGCCGGAATATCAGTTCGCAGTCCTGTATGCAAAATCATGAAAGCCCCCTTTTCACACTATTCCGTTTTAAAACAGCAATTTTATACAATTCTTTTCTTTCTTTTTCCTCTATACTCCGATTATCAACAACAAGGGAGGAACACTTATGAAAAACCAATTATTTGAAGCCTTTAACAACGGACAGCTTATTTTACCGGAGAAAGCAATTGACTTTTCACAGCTTGTCTGGAATCAGCACCCTACCTTTGACGGTGTAGAGCTCAAACATATCGTTACTGCTTCCGACACAAATGGGACTTTCAGCTACCATTTGGTTCGTATTGCACCGAATAAAAGTATCCTGAATCATATTCATGAAACGCAGTTAGAAACCCATGAAATCATTTCAGGAAACGGTGTCTGTATGAACAACGGCTACGAGATTCCGTATACCCCCGGTGTCATCTCCATTATGCCGAAAGCAATCTCCCATGAGGTACATGCCGGAAATGATGGCCTACTGCTCTTTGCCAAATTCATTCCTGCTCTTTGTTAAACACATTTTGGCTCTCTGCAAAATGAGCAGCCTTCTGATAGGCAGCCGGTGACATCCCTACAATCTTCTTAAAACTTTTATCAAAGTGGCTTTGGTCGCAAAAACCTGTTTCAAAAGCCACTTCGGTAATCGTTTTGCTCTTCAGAAGCAGTTTTTGAGCCTTTCGGATTCTGCACTGTATCTGAAACTGATGTGGCGTAAGTCCAATCTCTTTCTTAAACTGACGTATCATATGAAAAGGACTGACACATACTTTTTCAGACATCTCTTCAATCGTAACAGGTAACTCAGGCAATTCCAATAACCCACTCTTCAATTCCTGCAAACAGCTTTCTTTTGCAAGACGCTGTAACCGACTTCCTGCAAGCAAGGTAAGTCCATCCCATAATAGCTGCGAATACTCTTTGGCAGACTCAGCTTCTCCAAGTAAATCCGCCAATCTGTTTTCAAGCTCCCTACTTATCTCCAAAGTTGTCCGCTCACCCGCATACTCACTATGAATACAGGCAGTAATCATCGTATAGGTACTGCCCCGAAACGAACTGATTGCATGAGGCATATCCATCGGAATGGTAAACAGATTATGTTTCTCACAAATATATTTATCTGCTTCTGTTTCAATCAATACTGCTCCATTTATTACAATTCCCAATGTGTCATGCTCTGCATGGGTATGCATTGGGTATGACGTATTTACATTTTTGTGATACACCAAGTCCATCGTTTTGTCATTACTAATGGAATAATACTTATCTTTACTTTTATTTTTCATTCGCTTTTCTGCTGTTTTTCCACTCATCTATCTGTCTGATGCGTTCCTGATACGCTTTCTCCGCTCCTTCGCCGTCAGGTCTGTAATATTTTCGTCCCAAAAGCGAATCCGGCAGACACTGCATCGTTGTCAGCTTGTCCGCATAATCGTGTGCATACTGATAACCCTTTCCATAATTCTGTTCCTTCATCAAACCGGTTACCCCATTACGAATCACAAGGGGAACCGGCTCCGCCAACTGCTCTATGGCATCTATTTTTGCCTCTTCATAGGCAACATACAGAGAATTAGACTTAGGAGCCAACGACATATAAACAACTGCCTGAGTCAAATGCACCGAACATTCCGGCATCCCGATAAAATGACATGCCTGATACGCCTCAACACCTATTCCCAATGCGTGAGGGTCTGCCAATCCCACATCTTCGCTGGCAAAACGCAATACCCGCCTTGCTACATAAAGCGGGTCTTCTCCTGCCTCCAGCATTCTTGCCAGCCAATAAACTGCCGCATCCGGGTCTGAATTTCTCATAGATTTGTGAAGTGCCGAAATCAGGTTATAGTGTTCCTCACCCTTTTTATCATAGAGAAGCGATTTTTTGGATGTGCACTGCTCTACGATTTCTTTCGTAACAGTTATTCCGCCTTCTGCGTCAATCTCTCCGTTTAAAATCACCATTTCCAGCGTAGAAAGCGCATTTCTTGCATCTCCGTTGGCAAATAACGCTATATGTTCCAGTATTTCTTCCTCGATATGAATATCCTGGTTGCCAAATCCTGCTGAGGACTTAAGTGCCCGATTTAGCAGTCCTTTTATTTCCCCGATTTCCAACGCATGCAATACAAATACTTTACATCTGGACAAAAGCGCACTGTTAATCTCAAAGGATGGATTTTCTGTAGTCGCACCAATTAAAACAATACTGCCCTTTTCTACAAAGGGCAGAAAAGCATCCTGTTGCGCCTTGTTAAACCGATGAATTTCGTCTACAAAAACAATGGTTTTCTTTCCATAAAAACGATTTTGCTCTGCCTGCTCCATGACTGTCCGAATCTCTTTGATTCCACTTGTAACAGCCGAAAAGTCAATAAACTCTGATTTGGTTTTATTGGCAATGATTCGTGCCAGTGTGGTCTTACCGATACCAGGAGGTCCCCAGAAAATCATGGATGAAATCTGGTCACTTTCTATCAAACGTCTGAGCACCTTTCCCTTACCCAATAAGTGCTTCTGTCCTGCATAATCTTCCAGACTTTCAGGACGAAGCCGTGCTGCCAAAGGCTGTGATATTCTGTTTTCAAATAATGTCATCTGCATTCCTGTCATTTTTTATTCCTTATCAACCTGATATCATACAAAAACCAGATATAAAAATACCAGATTACAAGCGTAATTGTGGGATATTCTATATGTAACAGTTTCATAGCGATTGCTACAATGATAGCCACCAATGAAAAAATATGTACTCCTATCCACTTACTATTTCGTTCTAATATAAGATTTACTATTGTAGATAAAATAAAAGAAAAATCCATTAGCATAATAAACGTTCCTACGATATTGAACCATTTCAGCTCCATGCCCTCATAAAATACTCCTGCAATGGCTAACGTTGCCGCAAGAAATACAAATACCTCAAGATAATACTGTACTTTTTTCAAATCCAATCCTCCATTTCTTTCAGGCTCTATCTTACTGCATGATTCTCGAATCCATGTTGAAGATTAATTTCCATACTCCATTCTGTTTTTTCCATGTTGATGTAACCTGAAAAGCTCCCTCTAAATCACGGCTTCTCTCATCAGAAACGGTGTTTACAATCACATAATGAACCTGACAAATGCTTTCTGCTTCCGCAACTACTTCAAAATGAGACATCTCATAAGCAGCCACATCAAAGTCCTTTATGATTTCTGCATATTCTGCTCCCGTACACCGAAATCCACC
>JAZNIP010000237.1:0-9178 GCA_045577575.1 Lachnospiraceae bacterium
AATCAGCATAACACCGGTAATCGTATTATCGTAATCAGAAGAGAATCCCATGAATACCAGGATACGGCTGACACTGGACATAACAACTGCACCAATAGAAGCACCGATAACACTTCCAAGTCCACCGGAAAGACTGATACCCCCGATAACGCAGGCAGCGATCGCTTTCATCTCATAACCGTTTCCTGCAATTGCCGTGATAAATCCAATACGGGATGCATACAGAATACCTGCTATCGCTGCAAAGATACCGCACAAAATGTATGCCAGAATCTTTGTCTGTACTGCCGGAATACCTACTAAAGTAGCACCGCCTTCATTATCACCAACTGCAATAAAATATTTACCTTTTTTGGTTTTTGTCAAAAGTATATGAATAATAACAACTGCTACAATGGCTACCGCATAAAATACCGTCAAATCGCCTACAATCGGTTTGGAAGAAAATGCCGTAAAGGAACCCGGAAGATTTTCCACCCATGCACCGCCGGTATACACATAAATGAATCCTCTAAGAAGACCATTAATACCGAGTGTGAAAATTAAGGACGGAATTTTTAATATTGCCACGCCCCATCCATTAATAAGACCGATTACTGCACCGATTACGATACCGGTAGCAAAGGCAACTGCCCAGTTATGTCCGTCACGAAGCATAGAGCCTACCACAGATGCTGTAAAGCCTAAATTTGCACCTACGGAAACATCAATTTCACCGATAAAAATGGTGAATGCCATTCCAACTGCCAACAGCGTAAATACAACACTGTCATTAAAACATGCAACCACACTGGATGGTGCAAGGAAATCAATATTAATGCATCCAACGATTGCAAATAATATAATCAGAAATAATAAACTACTTGCTTCACGAGCCTTTGTGAGTTTTTTTATGTAATTCATGCACCCACCTCTTTCTCAGCCTTTACGTCAAACGCTGCTGCCATCAGGTTATCCTGATTGATTTCTTCTTTCCGGAACTCTGCATTAATACGTCCCTGGAAAACAGATACAACTCTGTCGGAAAGCTCTACAAGCTCCTCCATATCGGAAGAAATAAGGAGCACCGATACGCCCTGTTTTCTCAACTGATGAATGATGGAATATACATCGCCTCTGGCACCTGCATCGATACCACGGGTCGGCTCATCCAAAATAACAACCTTTGGCTGTGTAGAAAGACTTCTTCCGATTACAATTTTCTGCTGATTACCACCGGAAAGACTTCCCGTAAGCTGTGACTGTCCTGTTACCTTAATACGGAAATCATCAATATACTGCTGTGTGATTTCACGTTCTTTCTTCCTATTTAAAATAAACTTACCCATAGACTTATTTGACAAAAGTGCAGAGGTAGTATTCACTGCAACATCAGCGATTTTGAAAAGTCCATGCAAATGTCTGTCCTCCGGAACATAATTCAGACCGGCTTCCAAAACCTTCTTTGTAGAAAGTCCGGTAATGTCCTTTCCGTCCAAAAGCACCTTTCCGCCGAGAACCTTGTCTCTTCCAAAAATTGTCGTAGCCAGTTCGGTACGTCCTGCACCTACAACGCCTGCTACACCAAGTATTTCACCCGGATATAGCTTTAAGGAAATATCATTGAATCCATAACCGCTGAAATTCTCAATTTCCAGAATCGGCTGCTGATTTTTGTAATCAATCTCCTTAGCACTTTCTACGCTTTCTTCTTTTTCCTTCTCGCTGTTTGCCGGAAGGAGGCCTCTTACAAGCGCTTCCTTTGTAAACTCACTCACCGAACCGCTCAGTGTGATGATTCCATCTCGCATGATTGCCACGCTGGTAGATATCTCAAACACTTCTGTAAGTCGATGCGTAATATAAATAATACCGATTCCTTTCGAGCGAAGGTCATTCACGCATTTGAAAAGGCTTTCTGCCTCATCAAAGGTAAGAGCACTTGTCGGCTCATCCAAAATCAGAATCTGTGCCTGTCTCAGAAGACCTCTCAGAATTTCTACAAGCTGCTGTTCCGCAATGGAAAGACTGCTTGCTTTACGTCCCAAGTCCATCTCCCAGCCTACTTCCTTCATAACCTCTACCAATCTTTTATGAAGATCTGCGGGCTTTTCATTAAATCCCATAACAATATTTTCTTCAACTGTCATATTCGGGAATAACATCGGCTCCTGCGGAACCATATAAATTCCATGAGCGAGTGCTACCGAAGGCTTGGATAAATTTACCAATTCACCTCTCATCTGGATAGCACCACTGTCCGGCTGATAAATACCCATAATAATTTTCATCAGAGTACTTTTGCCGGCGCCATTACCTCCTATTAAAGAAAGAACCTCTCCTTCCTTCAACTCAAGGTTGATTCCTTTCAGAACCTGATTCAAACCGAATGATTTATGTATATTCTGAATAGACAGTAATACGTTTTTTTCGTTTGACACCCCAGTCACTTCCTTTCCCCCATTCTTGAATCACAACATTTGTGTGTCTGGTGAAATTTTGTTCTGTAAAGTTATCATACGAAACATCATATCATTTGTCAATACCAAAAACATTTTTTCAACAAAAATATTCATTATTTTCTATACGATTTGTTTAATATTTTTTCGCCTCATTACTACTTTTTGTCGCTTTTAGCATTTTTGTATATGTTTTCACAATTTCTTTTTTGTTTTTTTCACTTATTCGTTGACTTTTTGTTTTCTCATTGTTATACTATTTTCAAGATACTTTTGATTTGGGTCAAAACTTTTGTATCGCCCAACACATATGTTAGGAGTGACCGCCATGTATGATGCAGCAGCTGATTTTGAAGAAAATTTAATGATAAAAATCGCATGGTATTATTATATGGAAAATTTAACACAGCAGGCAATTGCCGATCAGCTTGGCATTTCCCGCATGAGAGTTATCAAGCTATTGGAAAAAGCACGCCAAACCGGTGTCGTACAGTTTCGCATTTCCTCTTCCTTTGATAAGCGGCATTCACTGGAAACAAAATTAATGGAACGCTATCACTTAAAGGACTGCTATATCGTACCAACCAATCCGGATGCATCCGGTGTCAACGACACTATCGCAAAGGCTGCTTCCATATATATATCCAATCATGTAACAGACAATTGCTACATCAATTTCGGTTACGGCGATACGTCTTCCAGAACAATCGAATATCTTGCCAAAAATTTGGAAACTTCTGCTTCCTTTGTTTCATTAACCGGTGGGGTCGGCTATTACCTCCCTAATTCAGAATCCAATATCTTTAACGCAAAGCTCTATTTGATTCCCGCGCCACTCATTATGTCATCAAAGGAAATGGCAGATGCTCTTAAGGAAGAAAGCTCTGTAAAGGAAGTTTCCAACATGATACAATTGGCAAGCATGACCATCGTAGGTATCGGTGCTATGGACAACGATGCCACAATTGTAAAATCTTCCAACTTAAGCCATAACGATTTTCTTCTGTTAAATATGAAGGGAGCCGTAGGCGACATCATTTGCCACTTTATTGACAAGGATGGCAATCTGGTAGATACCGATATAGACTCCCGTCTTGTCAGCGTATCACTGGATAAACTAAATCAATTAGAGAATGTAATCGGCGTTGCCGCCGGAAAACATAAAGTTTCCGCCATAACCTCTGCTTTGAAAGGAGGATATTTAGATATCCTTATCACAGACGAAAGCACCGCAGAGCTGTTATGTCAGGAATAACCAATTATTTTTAATAGGAGGTATTATGATGGGAAAATATTTAATGGCACTGGATGCCGGAACCGGCAGTGTTCGCGCTGTTCTTTTTGACCTTGACGGAAATCAGCTGGGTGTCTCCCAGCAGGAATGGGAGCACAAAGAAGATCCCCGTTTTCCGGGCTCCATGGACTTCGACTGGGTTCACAACTGGGAATTAGCAAGCGGATGCATCCGCGACGTTCTCGCAGAAACAAAAATTGACCCTGCCGAAATTGCAGCAGTTTCTACAACCTGTATGCGCGAAGGTATTTTGCTCTATGACAAAGACTATAACGAAATCTGGGCATGTGCAAATGTAGATGCCCGTTCCGATGATGAAGTAATCGAATTAATTCAGAAATCGCCTGAGCTTGAAAAAGAAATCTATAAGGTTTCCGGCCAGACTTATGCTCTGGGCGCACTTCCGCGTATTCTCTGGGTAAAAAACAAAATGCCTGAGATTTACGAAAAGACCGCCTATGTAGGCATGTTCAACGACTGGCTCATCCTGAAATTAACAGGCGTTATGTCCATCGAACCGAGTAACGGTTCCACAACCGGTATTTTTGATTTGGCTACAAGAGACTGGGATAAATCCATTATGGAAAAATGCGGTCTGAAAGCCGATATCTTTCCAAAGGTATACGAAAGTGGTACCGTAGTAGCAAACGTAACCGAAGAAGCAGCAGCTATTACCGGTCTTGCCGCAGGCACTCCGGTTGTTGCAGGTGGCGGTGATGCACAGCTTGGATGTATCGGTGTCGGTCTGGTAGAGCCTTCTCAGGGTGCCGTATTTGGCGGCAGCTTCTGGCAGTTTGAATACAATGCTCCCGTTGCAAAAACAGATGAAGATTGCCGTGTTCGTGTAAATTGTCACGCGCTTCCGGATTTGTGGCAGTATGAAGCACTTGCATTCTACCCCGGTCTGATTATGAGATGGTACAGAGATTCCTTCTGTCAGTTGGAAAAGCAGCTTGCCAAAGAAACCGGACGCGATACATACGATTTAATGAATGAACACGCAGAGAAAATTCCTGCAGGTTGCTACGGCATGTTATGTACCTTCTCCGATGTCATGAATTATATTTCTTGGAAACATGCCGCGCCTTCATTTATGAATTTTGCACTGGATCCGGAAAAATTCAACCGTTACACATTCTATCGTGCAATTATGGAAAATTCCGCAATGGTTACAAAGGGCAACATTGAACTGGTAGCTTCCGTAACAGGAGAAATGCCAAAGGAAATCATTTTCGCTTCGGGCGCATCCAAGAGTCCGTTATGGTGTCAGATTGTATCTGATGTATTAAACATTCCGGTTCATGTACCAAAGGTAAAAGAAGCAACCGCACTTGGTGCTGCGATTCTGGCTGGAAAAGGTGTTGGCATCTACACAGATGTGGTTGAAACTATGAAAAAGATTGTTAAGATTGAAAAGACCTATTATCCAAATGCAGAAAATGCTGAGGTTTATGCCGGTCTTTACGATAACTGGCGCAAGGTTTATGCTGCGCAGCTCGAACTGGTAAACAAGAATCTTACAAAGAGCATGTGGTCTGCGCCGGGAGTATAATTCTCACCCGGTATTGACCGCACTATAAAAGGAGGAAAACACATGTTTATTATTGATGAAAAAGACAAAGAATACCGCTTTGGTGACAGCGGTCCGAAATACCTGATGAAAGGACCTCGCTCCAATTTTGCCATTGTTCAATTCCAGGCAGGACAGGATTTCAAAGCACATTACCACAATATTATGGAAGAAAACTTCTATATCTTAGAGGGCAAAGTAGATATTGAGGTTGACGGTGTCGTACATACACTTTCTCAGGGGCAGATGATTCACATTGAGCCGACAGAAGTTCACTATGTAATCAACCGTTATGATGCACCGGTAAAAATGGTTTCCACACTCGCTCCTTATCAGGAGGTTGACAAAGTAGAGGTGGATTAATTCCATGCAACAGGTTATTTCTGTATTTGAAATGGTCATTCCTGTTATCGTCATGATTTTCCTCGGTTACTTATGCCGCACAAAAGGCTTTGTTACCAAGGAAGGTCTTGCCGGTATCAAGAGTGTGATTTCCAACATCACTCTTCCGGTTGTACTGTTTCAGGCATTTTATACAACTGATTATTCTTTTAAAAGTGTTCTCGGATTTATCATCGTATTCGCAAGCTGTTGTCTTGCTCTCGCTGCAGGACATCTGTTAAATCGCTTGGTTCCGAATTCCAAGCTGATGCCCTATCTGCTTTCCGGCTTTGAAGTCGGCATGCTTGGTTATGCTTTGTTTGGTCTGCTTGCAGGAACAGAAAACCTTTCCTACATGGCATCCGTAGATTTGGGGCAGGTTCTTTTTGTATACACGATATATCTGACACTTTTAAAAAACGCAACAGGGCAAAAGCCAAGCCTAAAGGGTATTTTACTCAGTATGATTCAAAATCCCGCTTTTCAGGGAGTTGCCATTGGTATCATCGTCGGAATTACCGGTCTCGGCAATTTGATTTCCGGATCACAGGTCGGAGGTATTTTCAACGAAGTCATCGAAATGATTACGCTTCCTACCTCCGGTATGATTCTGATTATTGTAGGCTACGAATTATCTATGCGCAAGGATTTAATTGCTCCGGTTACAAAAACAATCGCGTTGCGTGTTGCAGTAATGGGTATTCTGCTCTGCATTTCCGCATTTGTTATGTTTAGCATTCTGCCGTTTGATAAAAATCTGTTGATGGCAATGATTCTTTTATATTCCTTGCCGGCACCGTTTATCATACCACTTTATGCAGATGTGGAATCAGAAGGAATTTATATTTCTACAACGCTGTCCATGAACACGCTTGTTACTATTTTGATTTTTATCGGTTTATCCGTATATACTTTAAGCTAATTTCAGTCCTCCATTTGAACTTAGTTTTAAAAGTATTCGTTTAAAAAAGCACTTTGGAAGTTTCCAAAGTGCTTTTTTGTTGTTATTATTTCATTCTGTTATTCATTAGGAATCATTATTTCGAACGCTTGCGGTCTGCTGACAATTTCTACATTCTCATGCTCTCCGCCATATTCTCCATCCAGCGTCCACGCTACCGGCTCTGCTGCACGGAATACGATTCTGTCTGTTTTTACATAAATGATTTCCTCGGTATTCATATCCTCAGCCACCAATGCAGACACAATCCGATTTAAATCAGAGGCATTTTTCGGTTTTCTGATAAGCGTCACTTCAAAAAGCCCATCATTTAGCTCCACATATTTTCCGGTAATCTTTTTAAAACCGCCTACCGAAGTAGAATTAGTAATCATACCGAACAAAAATTCATCTTTAATGACTCTTTCGTTGCATGCCACTTCCATATAATAGGTACGCAGCCCGGTAATGCGCTTCATCCCCTCAAGCACATACGCTGCATGTCCCAGTACATTTTTGTATCGTTGCGGTGTCTCGTAGGAAACCTCCGTAAAAACACCGAATGCGGCAATATAGACAAAGGTGTCCTGATTAAACGCACCCACATCACACGGAAATTTCTTTCCGTTTACTGCAACCTCAGCCGCCTGCACCATACTTTTTGGTAGCCCTAAGCTTCTTGCGAAGTCATTGGTGCTGCCTGCCGGAATATATCCAATGGGAATCCTTTTACCGGATTCCACCATGCCGGCTACTACTTCATCCAATGTACCGTCGCCACCACTGCATACTACCAAATCGTATCGTCGCTTCTTTTCTTTTACAACACACACTGCATCCCCTTTAGCTCTCGTCGGATGCACAGTTACTTCATATCCATCATCAGCAAAAACTCCGATAATGTCCATCAGCTTGCTGCGTATCTTCCCTTTTCCTGCACAGGGATTATAGATAAAAAGTAATTTTTTTGCCATATTTAATTAGGAAGCCTCTCCTGTCAAAAACTTTTCCACATCTGCTACCGCTTTTTCCTCATCTGCACCGTCACAGACAACCGTTACCTCTTCCCCGCTGTCAAGCCCCAGACTCATCATGCCCATGATGCTCTTTGCATTTACTTTTTTGCTACCTGTTTCCAGATATACCGTACTCTCATACTGACTTGCCACCTGTACAAGAAGCGCTACAGGTCTCGCTTCCAATCCATTTGAAAGCTGAATCTTTACAGATTTTTTAATCATAAACTTCTCCTCCTTATTGTCCGCGGATTTCCTCGGCAATTTCACTTAGTTTGCGTAATCTATGATTCACACCGGATTTTCCTACCGGTGGATTTAGATACTGTCCCAACTCCTTTAACGGGGCATCAGGATACTCCAACCTGACCTCCGCCATTTCTCTCAGACTCCCCTGCAATCCCTTAAGCCCGATTGTCTTTCGGATAAGTTCTATGTCTTCAATCTGCTTTGTGGCAGCATTCACTGTTTTTGTAATGTTGGCCGCTTCGCAGTTTACTCTCCTGTTAATGGAATTCCGCATTTCTTTTACAATCCGCAGATTTTCCAAATTCATCAGGGAAACATGGGCACCCATTACATTTAACAAATCCACGATACCCGCTCCCTCTTTCATATATACTACAAAGTGATTTTTCCTTGTGATCACTCTTGCTTCTATTCCAAATTCCCGGACAATCTCCTGAAGCTGTCCGGCCTGCTCCTGCGTACTGCATACAAATTCCAGATGATAGCTCTTCTCAGGGTCACTCATCGAGCCAATTGACAAATAAGCCCCCCGCAAAAAAGCCCTTCTGCAGCATGCATTTTTTATTAAAATCGGATTAACATAATCCGTTCTCCGGCTCATCTCTCCGGAAGCATCCAGCAGCTTAAAAGCCTGTAAAACCCGCTTTATCTGGCCTTCCTCACATATCTTTAGTACATATGAGCCTTTTCCATCCACATACGTCCCTATACTAAATGATTTTTTAAATAATGTAAAGCACTTTCTTATGACCTGTTCGTTTTCTGTCTGAATGAAAAATACTGTTTTTCCCGCTCCATCGCGCCCTATTCTGCCATTGTAGCAAAACATTGCTGCCAGCTCTGCAATCTGGCAATGTCTGGAGGTTCCCAATTGTCCTGCCAGCTCTTCTTTTACTTCACCGGAAAATGACATACCAGACTCCTATCTTCCGCTCTTGACATCTCGATGCTGAATCGTCAACCCATAGTTCCCTTTATTTTTTAACGTTTTATACAGCTCATTTGCCAAAGTAACACTTCTGTGCTTACCGCCTGTACAACCGATACCGATAACAAGCTGATATTTTCCTTCCTTCACATAATTGGGTATAAGAAACAGCAGCATATCCGTCAGCTTCTGCAAAAACACTTCCGCTTCTTATCGGAAACCCCCTTTACCACTGGACCAGCCTTGAACTCAAAAGATACTTTGACATCGACACTCCGCTTACCGAAAAAACTGCAAAAGAAATCTGGGACAAGTGCAATACCCTATTGGCTCAGGATGATTTTTCCGCACAGAATTTAATT
>JAZNIP010000238.1:0-2110 GCA_045577575.1 Lachnospiraceae bacterium
GGTGAGTGGAATGATTTAGGAACATGGAATACCCTGACAGAAAAGATGCAGAATCCGGACGGGGGCTTTGTCATCAGGGGCGAAGCCTGTGAAAATACCCATGTTATTAACGAACTGGAAATTCCGGTTGTGGCACTTGGGATGCAGGATACGGTTGTGGTAGCAAGTGCAGACGGTATTCTTGTCAGTGATAAGCATTCCAGCTCCTATTTAAAGCCTTATGTGGAGCAGATTCATAACAGACCTATGTATGAAAAGCGGCAGTGGGGAGAATATAAAGTATTAAATTTTGCTCAGTGCAAAAACGGTAAGGAGAATTCCCTGACGAAGCATCTTTATGTAGAGCCGGGCAGAGGTCTCAGCTATCAGCTGCACCATCTCCGCGATGAAGTGTGGACGATTATTGATGGGGAAGGCATATTTGTATTGGACGATAAAGTTCGAACAGTGACCAGGGGAGATGTGCTCTATATCAAAAAGGAGCAGAAGCATGCCATGGCATCCCGGGTAGGAGTGGAGTTTATAGAGGTACAGCTTGGAACAGAACTGATAGAAGAGGACATTGAGCGTCTGCCGTGGGATTGGAGTTCGTTTCTCAGTCAATAAAAGAAAGTAATGTACCGATAAGGAGATTTTAGAATGAGCCAACACAATGCAGGCACATGGGAAAAAATATGTTATATATTTGACAAAAAACAAAAAATGAAGGCAACGGTATTGTTTGTGATTATTGTTATC
This sequence comes from Lachnospiraceae bacterium, assembly GCA_045577575.1. GTDB lineage: Bacteria > Bacillota > Clostridia > Lachnospirales > Lachnospiraceae > VSOB01. Next base: position 739 of record JAZNIP010000238.1, read on the forward strand.
GGGGCTTTTGTGGAGTTATTGGGAGTCAGCGCGGTATTGCCATTTATCAGTGCAGTATTAAATCCTGACCAGCTTTTGCAAACTCCTATATTGGGGGATGTATACGAGCTGCTCGGTTTTCAATCGATGAATGATTACATTGTTTTTCTGGGTGCGCTGATTATTGTTGTTTATATATTGAAAAATATTTATGTATACATTATGCATAGTATGCAATATCGTTTTACCTATGAAAATCAGAGAAAACTTTCTTATAAAATGATGAATTGTTATATGCAGCAGCCATATCCCTTTCACTTAGACCATAACAGTGCGGAATTGAGCAGAAACGTAAACGAAGACACAGTTTCTTTTTTTGAGGCCGTATTGGCAGGCTTGCAGTTAGCTTCCGAAGGAAGCGTTTGTCTGGCATTGCTCATATTTTTGTTGTGGCAGGATATTTCTATTACCATCGGGGTTATTGGCATGGTAGCGGCGTTCGGCGTTGTCTTTATGAAGGTGTTTAAGAAACGGTTAAAACGTGCAGGACGAAGAAGCCGTGATAAGCAGGGAAGCACGAGACGGGCAGTTCTGGAGGCTCTCGGCGGAATTAAGGAAATCAAAGTATTAAACAGAGAACAGGTATTTGTAGAAGACTATAACGATGAATATAAGGACTATGCAGAGAGCAACCGTAAATTTAAGGTATACAGTATGATACCGAAGCCGGTTATGGAGACCATCAGTATTTCAGGACTTTTGTTGATTGTTTGTGTGAAGGTTGCCTTAGGTGCGGAAGCAGTATCCTTTATTCCTACGATTTCGGTATTTGCAGTAGCTGCTTTTCGTATGCTGCCGTCAGCAAATCGTATTGCAGAATACTTGAGCAGAATTATGTTCAGCAAGGCGGCAATTGATGCCATTTATCATGATTTAAAAGAAATCGATGCATTGATGGAAAATCTGAAGGCATCAGAGGATACGGAAGAGATTGTTTTTGAAAAGCAGATTGAAGTAAAAAATATCAGCTTCCATTATCCGAATACGGAAAAAAATGTATTTTCCGATGCATCCCTTGTGATTCCGAAAAACAAATCCGTTGCTTTCATCGGACCGTCCGGTCAGGGTAAGACCACGTTGGCAGATATTATATTAGGACTTTTAGAGCCGCAAAAGGGTGAAGTTTTGGTAGACGGAGTGGATATCAGGCGGGGAATGCATGCATGGAATCGTAAGCTGGGATATATTCCGCAGACGATTTCTCTTCTGGATGCATCTATCAGAGATAATATATTATTTGGGATTGAAAAAGAAAAGATTGATGAAGAAAGGCTGCAGGAAGCCTTGAAGGAATCCCAGTTAAAGGAATTTGTAGAGACCTTAGAGGACGGGC
>JAZNIP010000239.1:0-11875 GCA_045577575.1 Lachnospiraceae bacterium
GGTTTATTTGTTTTTCATTTTGATGTCGATGTAAACGCCTGCAGGCATTTCCAATCTCTGTAATGCATCAACAGTCTTTGGTGTCGGAGCAATGATATCGATGAGTCTCTTGTGTGTTCTCTGCTCGAACTGCTCTCTGGAATCTTTGTACTTATGAACCGCTCTAAGGATTGTAACTACTTCCTTCTTTGTAGGAAGAGGTACCGGTCCACTTACCTGAGATCCGTTTTTCTTAACTGTTTCGATGATTTTTTTGGCAGAAGCATCTACTAACTGATGCTCGTAAGCTTTTAATGTAATTCTCATTACCTGACTTGCCATAAAAAAAGTCGCCTCCTTTTCGCACTTTTTAACCTTAAGTACGACAAGCGGTGACTGTACACTCTCCCGTGTGTGTCCTATATTATTTCGAACTTCACACGTCGTTTCTACTTTCTTTTTATTCTGTAGACCTCTGTTGCTTGTACAGTGACTTGTCGTCAGTTTCCTAACTTGACATTCGCTCCACGGAAAACCTGCCCAATGAGCAGCAACCTCTCGCTTCATCGCTATCATGCCACAGCAACATTAAGTATAAATGCACTTTCACAAGAATGCAAGTGTTTTTTGAAAAAGATTGTATTTTTTTTCATACAAAAAAGCAAGGAATCTAAATCCCTGCTTTTTCACTCATAAATTGTATCCACTTATCCCTTTTCATCATAGAAACCTTACTTCTTACCATTTCTCCGCTCTTCATATCCTTATAGGTAATGGCAATACCTATTGGAAAAAAGAACTGTGAGCATTTTTCTATTTTACGGATATTCCGATACGGAACAATAATATTATCTGACAAAATACCTGTTGTGCAAATAAAACGTTGCTCTGTAAAATAAGCCCAGCCCTGCTTCCATTGTCCCAGTCCCGGCAATATCTTATCCACATAGCTTGCCTGAAAATAATCCACCAACGCATCCCCTTGCTCCATCAAGCCCGCTGTAATCAGATTTTCTTCCTGCTTCCTTTTCTTTTTGTCACTCATGATTCCTTTCCCTCCTAATATAAATATTTATACTCCCCTATTATCCACATTTATTGTCTGCGGCAGACTACAATTTCTTCGCCATTTCATCCAACAGCTTTACGTTTTTATTGATAGTTTCGATGGCAGACTCAATACTGTCCACACCCTTTATCTGTTGGTCTAACAGCTCGTTAGAGGACTGTACCCGTTCAAGGATGTCCGCAATGGAGGACTGTATTGTACCAAGCACCTCATCAATTTCTATCAGTGATTTTTTTGTAGAATTTGACAGGCTTGTGATTTTGGATGCCACTACAGCAAAGCCCTGTCCTGCCTGTCCGGCTCTCGCCGCTTCAATGGATGCATTCAGACCAAGAAAATTTGTCTGGCGTATCACACCATTAACAAAGCTGAAAATATCATCTGTCTTTTTGTAATCCTCTTTTGTCTGCTCTAAAGACACTGCGATTTTTTCGTTTTCTTTATTAATCTGCAAAAATCCATTCTGCATCTCCTTAACATTTTGGTTGATAACCGTTAATGCCTCCGATACGGATCCGGTCAACTCTGCCAGACGATTAATTTTATCAATGCTGGCACTGACAACCATCGTACCTTCTATTTCTCCAAAATCATTAAACACAGGAATTGCAATAGTTCTTACCGGAAATCCAAATACCTCCTTCGGAATAATGATGTCAAGCACTTCCTTTTTCTTAAGACATACATCCGCTGCACAGTTCGGTGGTATTCTGTCTCCTGCCTTAAAATTGATTTTCAATTTATCTGTCCCTTGAACATAGAGGTATTCCTCCGTGTTCGATATGGTTATACCTGCATCCTCACCCATAAAATATTTGTAATATGGTATCATCTGATAAAACGCTTCCATTAAACTATTATCTGATATTTCTTTTATCATAGCCCTTCTCCTTTGCCCTACGTTTTATTTTCAGCCTCTGCCACGATTGTCAAATAACATTCGTTTTAGAACATCTGTTATAGATAATGATACTACTTTTTGTTTCGCTTGTCCATCTGTTTTTAACAAACGTTTCAGACTAACATAAGCTTATATAGTAAAAGTTTTTATTTATTTGCTGCTATTTTGCTATAACTACCAAAAACGAAATGTGGTATACTATTAACAATCACACTACTATCAATAACTACATATTATAATGAGGTAATCATGGACTTCCTTTACACAACAAAAATTCAGACATATATGCGTCAAAAAAATAAGCATAATATTATTATAGAAGTAATTTCCAGCAGCAGCTCTGATTTTGAAGTAACCGAATTGCACGTGCATTTTATTAGCGAAAAGCAGGCTGCATTCTTTTTGGAAAGCAAACACTTTCGCAGCATGCAAACCAAAATGGGACTGGTACTGCTACCTCCCTATCGCTTGGAATATGCCGACACCATAACCTTTGACCTAAAATCTTTTCTAGGTATCAAATACATAACACAAGAGGGCATCACCTTATAGGCATGCCCTCTTTAACTCGGTTAATCAAATCTGCTATTTTCAATCAATATTTACTAAAACTTGATTTCTTTCCCCTGTTTTTTCCAATCCATAAATTCTGCCGTTGCAGTAAAGAGTGCATCACAGGAAGAATTAATAGCTGTCTCCAAAGAATCCTGTACAACACCAATGATAAATCCTACACCAACTGCCTGCATTGCGACATCAGCGCCTACACCAAACAAAGAACATGCAAGTGGAATCAAAAGCAGAGAACCTCCTGCCACACCGGATGCACCACATGCACCGAGTGTTGCCACAATTGCAAGAATACAGGAGGTCGGAATGTCTAACTGAATTCCCACTGTATTTGCTACCGTCATTGCCATAACAGTAATTGTGATAGCAGCACCATCCATGTTAATGGTAGACCCAAGCGGAATGGATACGGAATAAAAATCTTTATCTAAGCCAAGTTTTTCACAAAGGTTCATGTTAATCGGAATATTAGCCGCAGAGCTTCTTGTAAAGAATGCTGTTACACCACTTTCTTTGAAGCATTTGAATGCCAGCGGATACGGATTGATTCTCAGGCAAAGGAATACGATAAACGGAGAAACAACAAATCCCATAAACAACATACAGCCAACTAATACTGCCAAAACCTTTCCATATGTAGTAAAGATATCAAGTCCGCTTGTTGATACAGAAGCAAATACCAGACCCATAATACCGATAGGCGCAAGATTGATTACCCAACGAACCGCCTGCGATACCATATCAGATAAATCCACAATCATTCTCTTGGTATTATCGGAAGCCAGTCTTCTCAGTGCAAGGCCAAACACGATTGCCCATGTCAGAATGCCGATGTAGTTACCACCTGCGATTGCACTAATCGGATTCTGCACCATGTTGTTAATCAGGTTTCTTAACACTTCACCGATCCCACCCGGTGCAGTATTATCTACCGCATCCGTAAGCTCCAATGTTACCGGAAACAGCTTGCAGGCAACAACTGCAAGGAATGCCGCCAAACAGGTTGTCAGCATATACAAGCCGATAACTCTGCTGAAGCGTTTTCCTACGCCTCCTTTTGCATTTGCCAGAGAGCTCATAACCAGCACAAATACAAGCACCGGTGCAATTGCCTTCAAAGCACCTACAAACACATCACCAAAAATTGCAACTACCGTTGCACTCGGACATGCCACCCCAAAAATCACACCGATAATAAGTCCTATCAGGATGCGGACAATCAGGCTGAGTCCATTCCACTTTTCTAAAGCACTTTTCATTTTCTTTTTTCCTTTCGTTTGAAATATATTTATATTAATTATTTATCCTTCAATATTTCTATTGTTTACCACATCATCAAACTCCTGCAGAATTTCTTCGGAAGGAGCAGGTGTTGCCAGACTCACACCAATAATGGCCAATAAACTGAGCGCAAATCCAATCGCCAATGAATAGAGACCGGTTACAGTTCCCGGTGTCTGACCACCTACAAGAGGAAGGTAATCCCATATAATAACCGTCAATGCACCTACCACGATACCTGCAACTGCCCCCTGGAAATTCGTTCTTTTCCAAAATAAAGATAACAGGACGATAGGACCAAACGCAGAGCCCAGACCAGCCCACGCATTAGACACCAGACCCATGATGGAGCTGTTTGGGTTCAGCGCAATAATATAAGCAAGCACCGCTATCACGAATACCGTAACCCGGCTCATATTAAGTACTGTTTTGTCATCCGCATCCTTTTTGAGCACACCACGATAAATATCCTCTGCGACACTGGATGCACTTACAAGAAGCTGTGAATCAGCCGTAGACATAATAGCCGCCAACACACCGCAAAGGAACAACCCACCAATAATCGGAAGTCCATACTGCTGTGTAAACATTTTAATAATCATTTCAATGAACACATTCTCTTCTGCTCCGTCTGTCAAAACTTCCGGATACAAATACGCACGTCCGAGTACACCGATAATACATGCAAACAATAGCGAAAGTGCTACCCATACAATCGCAATGCCTTTGGATTTGGATAACTCCTTTTCATCCTTTACTGCCATAAAGCGTACCAGAATGTGCGGCATACCACAGTAGCCAAGCCCCCATGCCACCTGGGAGATAATGTCAACAAAGCCATAGGGCTTGCCTCCATTACTAAACAGACTCAAATATGCAGGTGCCCCACCGGCAACCCCACTCGCTTCCAGAACTGCCGAAAAATCTGCACTTACAACACCATATGCCACAAGCGGTACAACGAGAAGCGCCACCAGCATCAGTGACCCCTGTACAAAATCTGTCACGCATACTGCAAGGAAACCACCCATAAAGGTATAAATCAAAATAACCGCTGCACCGATAGTCAGTGCTATTTTATAATCCACACCAAATACGGAAGTAAACAGCTTACCTCCCGCTGCCAATGCCGATGCCGTATACACCAAAAAGAAAATAACGATTGTCACAGAAGAGATAAACAGCAGCACTCTCTTTTTATCGTGAAATCTATTTTCGAAGTATGTAGGCAATGTCAGTGCATTATTGGCACGAATCGTATATCTGCGCAGTCTTTTTGAAATAAAAAGCCAGTTGCATACCGTACCGATAAACAATCCTATCGCTATCCAGGACTGCCCTGTACCGAATGCATAAACAGAGCCCGGAAGTCCCATCAAAAGCCATCCGCTCATATCCGATGCCTGCGCGGACAATGCCGCAACCGGACCGCTCAGTTGTCTGCCTCCCAAAAAATAATCCTCTGCATTTTCATTTTTCTTTGCATACACAAGCCCTATCGCTACCATAAACAGCAAATAAATGGCAAATGCAGTAAGTATCCAAACTATAGAACCTTCCATTTTATTTTTCCTCTTTCCTCATATTCTTTTATTTTTACAATTTGAGATACATTATAATATAGAAAGGAAGTCCTCGTCAACCTTTTCCAATACATTGCACTAATTCATCAACATTTTACAGTATTAAATTGATTTGGTGATAAAATTATAGTATGATGATGCATAATATGTTTATCATTTTTGCATAAAATGCCAGCAAAAATTAAGCAATAAGAAAAAGAAAGTGAAGGAAACTTTTATGTGGATAGCTGATTCATGGAAAGATTATGAAGTAATCGATACCTGTAACGGTGAAAAGCTGGAACGATGGGGGGATTATCTACTGGTAAGACCTGACCCTCAGGTCATCTGGAATACCCCAAAAAAGCATTCCGGATGGAAAAAGCCAAACGGACATTATCACCGCAGCAGCAAAGGCGGCGGTGACTGGGAATTTTTTCATCTGCCCGATGAATGGACCATTCACTATAAGGAACTGGAATTTCATTTAAAGCCGTTCAAATTCAAGCACACCGGTCTTTTTCCGGAGCAGGCAGTCAACTGGGACTGGTTTTCCGAAAAAATCAAACAGGCAGGACGCCCCTTAAAGGTTTTGAATCTGTTTGCTTATACCGGCGGTGCAACTCTCGCTGCCGCAAAAGCAGGCGCCTCCGTCACACATGTGGATGCCTCCAAAGGTATGGTCGGCTGGGCAAAGGAAAATGCCGTTTCCTCCAGTCTGGGGGATGCTCCGATTCGTTGGCTTGTGGATGACTGTGTCAAATTTGTCGAGCGTGAAATCCGTCGTGGCAACAAATACGACGGCATCATTTTAGATCCGCCCTCCTATGGCAGAGGACCGAAAGGAGAAATCTGGAAAATTGAAGAATCCATTTATCCGTTCATTGAGCTGACCTCACAGATTCTTGCTGAGGATGCAGTTTTTTATCTGATTAATTCTTACACAACCGGCCTGCAGCCTGCCGTATTGTCCTATATGATTAACAGTGTTATTGTTAAAAAATTTGGCGGACGGGTGGAAGCCAACGAAATCGGGCTTCCGGTTACTGACAGCGGACTCGTACTCCCCTGCGGTGCTTCCGGTCGCTGGTGTCGGTAAAAGAAATTCAAAAATGGCAGTGCCGGAAACACACAATCCGGTACTGCCATTTATTTTCTCTATGTATTTTCTTTACATCATGGAACTAAAGCCTGCAAGCATACCTACTGACATCAGAATCACCATGATAACACAAAGAACCATATAAACACCTGTCGCAATGAGTGATGCCTTGAAGAAGTTGGATTTACTCTTCTTAACAGAACCACTGAACGCCCATACAAACATCAGAACTATATTGACACATGGAATACACATAAGCAGCATTGCAATCAACCACTCGCCTAAGCTGACCGGCTCTTCTAATTCGGAACCAATCGGCATCTGTACCTGTGGCTGTGCCGGAGCTTCGTAGTAGGAAGAATATTGTGTATTTTCCTGTTTAACATTCTGGCTCTGTTCATACATATTGTTATCCATTTTATATTTCCCCTTCATTCATAAATATAGATTTGTCATCCTCTAAAGGACACCACATATAGTATATCATACGTTTCCTATCCATACAACCGAAAAAACGAAAGAACTTTCTGCCTATAATCCGGAATTATTTTTTCGAACAGATTTCTTCCGGTATAGGACATAGGTGGTCTGTCGGGAAAAACAGTCACCATCCGGACACCGTACAAAATCAATGTGGCAAATGCAAGCACTGCCAAAAACACCAACATCGTTCTGCCACTCTCTTTTCCAAAAATATATCGATTTATGAAAAAATATAAAATAAATAAAAGCCAAAAGAGCCCGAGTGGATGCAACGCAAAGGAGCGCAGCGGCTGCCCCGTCACCAAAAACCAGACTGCTCTGCTAAGCCCGCACCCCGGACAGGGAAGCCCCGTCACAATCACCGAGGGACAAAACGCCCGAAAAAAAACTCTTCCGCTAACATAATATATGCACAGCATGATGATTGCAATGCGATATTCTTTTAAATCACTTTTTATTCTTTTCCAAACTGCTTCCATTCTTATTTTCTTCCAGCTCCTGCAGCATCTCACGCCTTTTATTGTCCTGCGTAATTGCCCGCAATATCCGGTTTACGTCCTCCGGCGAAAACATACCGATAGCACTCTGCAGTGCTTCCAGGTTGTCCCGATTCACTCTTAAACAGCCACCCTCCGAAAGCGGAATCACAAGTGTATTTTCCTTGTCACTCACGTCACCCAGACAAATGCTGTTTGTCTTCTCATCACACAAGAATACCACTCCATTATACTCAATTTTTCCGTCCTTTGCCAGATATCCATACGGTACTTTCTCCGCTTCACGAATCGTCTCTATCGGATTACCCTTTGCGGCAACCGCTGCTTCATATATTTTTGCTGCCTCAGCCTCCCGCTCCTGTTTTTCAAAGCGATTTTTCTGTTCCTCCTTCACATCCTCAATTTGCTTATCAATGCTTTCCATTACCTTTTTCCATTCAGACTGGGTATAGCTCCCTGCTCCCATTGCTATGGATTCTTCCGTTTCTCCTTTTTTGATTTTCGTCATAATTTCTTCCTGATACTGGTGAAAGGTATCTGTCCAGCTTCCTGTTCCGATTCCGTCAAATGCCATTTTTCTACTCCTTTTCGTTTCCCCTTATAATTTTTTCGCTTTTATTATATAAGACACTCCAAACACATTCTCTATATAATAAAAGAGAGCCGTATTTTTCATCCTTCTGAAAAAAATCGCTCTCCATAGCTTATCATTATTTTGTTGCACTTCCTTTTTTATATCGGATTCTCTCTCAATTTTATTAATACCAAATAAAAAAACAAAACATATTTTTATTTTATTTCGCATAACGTTGTACAAGAATCCTATGGGACAGGAGTAATGCTATGACAAAACAAACATCCATTCAGGAACTTGTATCGGAGTTGAAAACAAATTTGCAAAAGGGACTTTCGGAGGCCGATGCTGCCTCTCGGCTGCGTCAGCACGGAAAAAACGAGCTGCCTGATGCGAAAAAAAAATCATTGTCTGCACGCTTTTGGGAGCAGCTGCAGGACCCTCTTATCTATGTTCTTTTGGCAGCCTCTTCCATTTCTCTTCTGCTAAATGAAATCAGCGATACCGTTATCATCCTTTTTGTTGTGCTAATGAATGCAATTATCGGTCTGATTCAGGAAGGAAAGGCACAAAAGGCACTAGATTCCTTAAAACAGCTCTCCAGTCCGCATGCAGTTGTTATCCGAGACGGAATCCGCAAAGATATCGCTGCCGCTTTACTCGTTCCGGGTGATATCGTATGTCTGGAAGCCGGTTGTCAGGTTCCCGCCGACATACGACTGACAGAAGTAGAAAGTCTGAAAGCAGAAGAAGCCTCTCTGACCGGTGAATCTGCCTCCGTCGAAAAAAGTCTCCGTCTGCCACCCGGCTATCGCAATACCGCTCTCAAGGAAGTCCCTCTGGGCGACCGCGTAAATATGGCATATATGTCAACTGTTATTACCTATGGAAGAGGAAAAGGCATCGTCACCGCCACCGGCATTCATACGGAAATCGGAAAAATTGCCCGACTGATTCAGGAAAGCCCAGAGGATACTACGCCTCTGCAAAAGCGTCTCGGAGAACTGGGCACACTACTGAGCCTGCTTTCACTAATTTTGTGCACGCTGCTCTTTTTTATCGGTCTTATGCAACATCGAAATCTGTTTGAAATGCTTATTACCGCTATTTCTCTCGCTGTCGCTGCCGTGCCCGAGGGTTTACCTGCCGTTGTTACCATCTGCCTTGCACTCAGCGTCACCCGCATGGTTCGCGTCCATACCATTGTCCGCAAGCTTCCGTCGGTAGAGACACTTGGAGCTGTCAGTGTCATTTGCTCAGATAAGACCGGCACTCTGACGCAAAACCGCATGAGTGTTGTCAATTGTTATTGCGATTGTAAGCTGTTTCCCGCCAATGCACTTCATCCCAAAATGCATTCCGATTTACTCACTGCCATAACCCTCTGCAACGACAGCAGTCTGGAAAAAACAGGAAATATCGGCGACCCGACAGAATTGGCACTTTTGGAGCTCGGTGCCAAATATCAATTTCATCGTACTGCTCTGGAACAGATTATGCCGAGACTCGGCGAACTTCCCTTTGATTCTGACCGAAGGATGATGACCACCTTTCATCGTACCCCAAAGGGAGGCATCAGCTATACAAAGGGGGCTCCCGATGAAATCCTGCGCCTTTGCACAAAAATACAGATTTCCGGTCGTATTCTCCCCATACAACAGGAACACCTTACAGAAATACGCAAACAAATGAAAATGATGTCCTCCAAAGCACTGCGTACACTTGCAGTTGCCATGCATCCCCATACGACCTGTGCAGTGGAACGAGAGCTTGTATTTATCGGACTCATTGGCATGCAGGATCCTGTTCGTCCGGAAGCTGCTGCTGCTGTGCAAAGCTGTAAAAATGCCGGTATCCGCACGGCAATGATTACCGGCGACCATATTGACACAGCTTATGCCATAGCCAGAGAGCTGAATATTGTACAGGACAGAAGCGAATGCCTTTCCGGAAGCGAAATAGCCACGCTCTCCGAACAGGACTTTCTCAAAAAACTCAAAAGCGTCCGTGTATTTGCCCGCATTTCACCACAGCAAAAGGTACAGATTGTGCAGGGCTTTCAGCGTAATAACCATATCGTAGCAATGACCGGTGACGGCGTGAACGATGCACCCTCTCTCAAAATGGCAGATGTGGGAATTGCTATGGGAATGAACGGAACAGATGTAGCAAAGCAGGCAGCCGATATCGTATTGACGGATGACAACTTTGCCACCATCGCACAAGCCGTACGAGAGGGGCGAAATGTTTATACCAATATTAAAAAATCGGTTATCTTCCTGTTGTCCTCTAATTTAGGGGAAATCATGACCATGTTTCTTGCCGTAATCTGTGGTCTTGCATCTCCGTTAAAATCCAGTCATATTTTATGGATTAATCTAATCACGGATTCACTCCCTGCATTAGCACTTGGAATCGATGAAAATGACGGAAATGCGTTGATGAAGCAGCCTCCCCGAAAAGGAAATGAAAGTCTGTTTGCAGGCGGAGGTCTCTCCTGTACCTGCTTTTACGGTTTTTTAATTGCTGCAATCAGCCTGACTGCGTTTCTTACTTTTCCTTATGTAACGTTACAGCAAAACAGGCTTCCGATTACACTGGAAAATCTCTCTGCGCTACTTTCACAGGAGCCTGTTCTCCTGCGTGCTCAGACTTATGCATTTACGGTACTTGGAATTTCCCAATTATTTCATGCAATCGGAATGCGAAATATTCACCGCTCTGTATTTTGCATGCATCTGCTACGTAATCCACTGATGCTTGTTGCGGTTGCCATCGGATTGACTTTGCAATTTGCCGTAACCGAAATCCCGTTTCTCATTCATGCATTCGGAACGGTCGACCTGCTTCCTTCCGAATGGGTGTTTCTGGGGATACTGGCCGCCTTTCCGCTTCTTGCTCATGAATTGTTCGTGCTGACAGCACCTGCAAAAAAAGAAAAATCCTGCAAAAAAAGCACGTAATGCAGCCTTGCACTTAGCTTCTGCTTTTGTTATACTACCAATATTGGTGAGGTATCGGCATGCAGATGACATTACAAATCAAAAATTTCATATTATATCTGCTTCTGTGCGTGCTTATTACAGCAGGCTTATATACAGCCCCGATTTCAACCGCTGTTATGGCCGCACAGTCACAGGACAGCTCTGCCGTTCTGTGCGCTCCGGGTCTTTCTCAGTCGGATGACTTCCTGCCGGAGCAGGTTTCTTCCAGACGTTCTGCCCCTACCCTCACAAACATCGTACGCAGCACCCGCACCGCTTCTTCCTATCGGTTCATGCTGCTCTTTTTATCATGCATTCTGACAATCATGTCAGTTTTTGCAAATCTGATTGAAAAACTAATTATCTTTCATGACAGCCGTCACCTATATGAAGACAATTTCATCATATCCTTCATACAGGCTATTGACGGGCGAAAACGAATCTCTTAATTCTTTTCACTATTTATTTCAATTTGATAAACGACTATAAAGCATCCTCATCAATTATGGAATGCTTGTTTTGTGATGCTTCCCTTTGGGAAAACATCATCGGACACAGTCGTATTTTGCCGCAGGTATAACAATTTATTACATGACAAACAATTCAGAAAAGAGGTTAAGAGATTATGGAAATTAGTATTGGACTTTGGCTTATTATTATTGTAGGAGGACTTTCCGGAATTCTTTCCAGCTTATATGTGGTAATATCTCTGTTTGGAACACTTGGCTATAAGATTTATCGGAAATGCAAATTAGGAATTTCACTGTATAACTAAATAATAATTTAAAAGGTTTTATAAAAAAGAAATGTGCTTCTGTTTTCCTTCCAATACGGACTACAGATGCGGAATTTGTAACAATTCTGATTTATGTT
>JAZNIP010000240.1:0-7784 GCA_045577575.1 Lachnospiraceae bacterium
TGCCCTTTACTTCTATTTTTATCTTTTCTTCCACAAACATGGAGCCTGCCTTATCCTCACGCTGTCCATCCACAAATACATTGCCGGACATAATGATGGCTTTCGCCTTTTCACGCGACTCTGCCAGACCCTGTTTGACCAAAAGCACATCCAAACGCTCTTTCATCAATTCTCCTTTGTTCCCATCGGTGCATATGCGGTCACAACCCGTTTCACAATCGTGTCTGCATCAATACCTACCTCCTGATACAGCAGTCCTACATTACCATGCTCCACATATTCATCCGGAATGGCAATGGACAGCAGCTTACATGAGCAGTCCAAAGAATCCAGATATTCACGCACCCTGTCACCAAAGCCGCCGCTGGCTACATTTTCCTCCATCGTAACCATCAGCTTGTGTTCCCGTGACATCTCTTTTATCATTTCCTCATCAATCGGCTTTACAAATCGGGCATTTACAAGGGAACAGGAATACCCCATCTCCTTTAATGCATGACGCACCGAAACGGCTGTCTTAACCATGCTTCCTACTGCTACAAGCACAATGTCCTCTTCCTCATAAATAATTTCGCTCTTGCCATATTCTATCGGTTTTCGAAACTCCTTGAGCCCGTCATAGGCAGAGCCTCTCGGATAGCGAATCGCCATTGGTACTCCAAGCGAAAGCGCATACTTTAACATATCGGAAAGCTCCCATTTATTTTTTGGAGCCATAATGTGCATATTGGGAATACCGGATAAATATGACAAATCAAAAATACCCTGATGCGTCTCTCCATCACTACCTACCAGTCCAGCTCTGTCAATCGCAAAAACAACCGGCAGATTCTGGATGCATACATCATGAACAATCTGGTCATATGCCCTCTGTAAAAAGGAAGAATATACCGCTACAATCGGCTTCATGCCTCCCGCTGCCAGTCCTGCCGCAAAGGTCACCGCATGCTGCTCTGCAATTCCTACATCAAAAAAGCGATCAGGATACATATTGCGAAACCGCTTTAACCCTGTACCATCCGGCATGGCAGCCGTAATGGCAACTACTTTTTCGTCTCTCGCACCAAGCTTCGTCATAATGGTAGAAAATACATCCGTATAATTCGGTGTAGTTCTCGGATTGGATGGTAGACCCGTACTGATTTCAAACGGCTCGGTTCCGTGAAAGCGTGCCGGATGACGCTCTGCAGGTGCAAATCCCTTTCCCTTCTGGGTTATCACATGTACAAGCACCGCATTTTTGCAGCGTTTTGCTTCTTTCATAACACGCATCATGGCTTCCACGTCATGTCCGTCCACCGGTCCCAAATAGGTCAAGCCCATATCCTCAAAAAACATACCCGGAATGACAAGATGCTTTACACTGCTTTTAGCACGACGTATGGTTTTTACCACACTGTCACCATTCGGTATGTTCTGAAGTGCATTGTATACACCCTCTTTTAAATCCAGATAACCTGTAGCAGTACGAATATTATTCAGATACTTAGACACACCGCCTACATTTTCGGAAATAGACATATTATTATCATTTAAGACAACAATAAAATTGGTCTTTAGCTGGGCAGCATTGTTAAGTGCCTCATATGCCATACCGCCTGTCAGAGAACCGTCACCGATAACGGATACAATCGTCCTTTTTTCACCGAGCAAATCTCTTGCCTTCACCATGCCAAGTCCGGCAGAAATGGAAGTGGAACTGTGTCCCGTATCAAAGCTGTCACAGTCGCTTTCCTTTCTCTTCGGAAAGCCGCTCATTCCACCGTATTTGCGCAGAGTCTCAAAGCCTTCTTTTCTGCCGGTCAGCAGCTTGTGGGTGTATGCCTGATGTCCTACATCCCAAATAATCTTGTCCTCCGGCAGATTCAGACTTAAATGCAGTGCCATCGTAAGCTCTACTGCTCCCAGATTAGACCCCAGGTGGCCACCTGTTACACTGATTTTTTCGATTAAAAACTGTCTGATTTCCTCTGCCAGTGCCCTATAATCTTCTTTTTTTATCTTTTTAATGTCATTTTCTTTTGCAATTTTATCCAGAAGCATAATGATACTCCTTTTATTTTTTCCTTGTAATCAGGGATTCTATCATATTTTCTAAAAACAGGTTACGATTCTCAAAGGAGGAAAGCAGTTCTATCGCTTCTCCCGATATCGCTTTCTGATCCTCCTCTGCCCGGGCAAGTCCTTTTAAAGTCACATAGGTCACCTTATGATTCTTTTCATCACTGCCGATTGGCTTTCCCAGTAACTCCATGCTGCCTGTCACATCCAAAATATCATCCTGTATCTGGAATGCGATACCTATATCATACCCAATCTTTTCGATTTTTTTCACATCTTCCTCAGATGCACCTGCTAAGATGGCACCGGTCATCATGGCACTCTGGATTAGGGCTGCCGTCTTGTGCTCATGAATGAATAAAAGCAGCTCCTCTGTCACTACACTATCCATATTCTCGGCCTCGATATCTGCTGTCTGTCCGCCAATCATTCCGTAAATTCCCGCTTTTTTGGCGAAAACAGAAAGTGCCGCACCAACCCGCGTCGCATCTGCTCCCATTTCAAAGGCTTTGGCTGCTGTCTCAAATGCCATATTTAAAAGTGCATCTCCTGCAAGAATTGCCATTGCCTCGCCGTACACCACATGGGTAGTCTTCCTGCCTCTGCGGTATTCATCATTATCCATCGCCGGCAAATCATCATGCACCAGAGAATAAGTATGCACCATCTCAATTGCCGCCATAAACGGCTCAATTTCCTTTCCGTGTCCACCGAACATCTTGTAGGTTTCCTGCATCAAGAGCGGACGAAGCCGCTTACCTCCTGCCAAAACAGAATAATTCATGGCAGAAAGCACCGTTTTCTGATAGCCTGTTTCCTTTGGTAAATATTCCTTTATAATCTGTTCTGCTTCCAGAACTCTTTTTTCCTGTTCTTCTTTAAAATTCATCCGTTTCACCATTTTCATTCATTTTTAATACTTTTTTCTCTACGGTATCGATGGATGCATTACAAAACTGCAACAACTCCATCCCCTCACTGTATGCCTTAAAGGCTTCCTCCAGCGATATGTCCTCAGCCTCCAGTCTGTCAATCACTGCTTCCAGCTCTGCAAACGCTCCCTCTAATGTCTGATTTCCCGAGGTCTGTTTTTTCATCGCTCCATTCTCTCCTTCTGCTCCGCTCTTGCCTTTACTATGCCGTTTTTCATATGAATCGTAAGCAATTGTCCTGTCTCAATCGCATCGACATTCGTCAATGTCCTACCGCTCTCATCCGTCACACAGGAAAATCCCTGACTCAATTTTTCAAGCGGTGACAATCCCTTTAGTTTTTCGGTATAAAGCTCAAACCGATGCCTTTTCTGCTGCAGTTTCTCACGCATGGCACTCTGCAGTGCCTCCTCCAGCCGCATCAGATAGGTCTGCTTTTGCCTAAGCTGTCCCATTGGGCTGCCCGCACGAAGCAGTGCCGCATAGCGTTCTGTCCGCATCCGGTAAGAATCACATTTTCCCATGATTCCCCGATAAAGAGCTACCGAATATTCTTCCATTTTATCCTCTAACCTTGAAAACTCATAGACGGCAAGCTCTGCTGCTGCCGATGGGGTAGGTGCACGCATATCTGCCACAAAATCGGCGATAGTCGTATCCGTTTCATGCCCTACTGCTGATATGATAGGGATGGAACAATCAAAAATCGCCTGCGCCACTTCTCTTTCATTAAATGCCCATAAATCCTCTATGGAGCCGCCACCCCTGCCAACTATGATAACATCCACGCCCTGCATCTCCAATGCATGAATGCCGTTTATGATGCTCGCTGCTGCCTGCTCTCCCTGCACAATTGCCGGATATAAAATAATCTGCACATACGGATTACGTCTTGTGGCAATCTGAATAATATCCCTGACTGCTGCCCCGGTAGGTGCGGTAACAACACCGAGCGTATGAATATATTTCGGAATCGTCTGTTTATATTCCTCTGCAAACATTCCAAGCTCTAAAAGCTCTGACTTAAGCTGCTCGTATCTCTCGTAAAGAATCCCGATTCCATCCTGTGTAATCGTCTTGGCATAAAGCTGATATCTGCCATCACGCTCATACACATCTATGCTTCCTTCTACGACAACCTGCTGTCCCTCCTGCATATGAAAAGTCAGCCCTCTGCGATTGCCCGCAAACATAACACATGCAATCGTCCCTTTTTCATCCTTCAGGGTAAAATAAATATGTCCCGAAGAATGGTACTTGCAGTTGCTCACTTCACCTCTGACCCGGATAGACTGCAACATGAAATCCTGCGTAAACATATTTCGAATATAAGAATTCACCTGTGCCACAGAATAAACATTTTTCATGACTGCCTGTCCTTTTATGCCTGCTGTTTCCTATTTTTCCTGCTCTGCAAACTTTGCAAGAATACCGTTTACAAATGCCTTCGCGCTGTCCTGACCAAATTTTTTCGCCAGCTCCACTGCCTCATTGATAGCAACTCCTGCCGGAATTTCATCATCAAATAATATTTCATATACGGCAAGTCGAAGAATGGTCAGCTCTGCCTTTCCCATTCTGTCCGTCGTCCATTTTTCTGCCTTTTCATTCAAAAGCTTATCTATTTCTGAAAGCTTTTCCATAATTTTTTCGTATTTTGCAGTAATGAAGAGCTGATCCTCCTGCTCTACCGGCTCGTCCGCCTCTTCAAAGAAAAGCCGGAGCTGCTCCGGCATCTCTTCCGTTGTATTAAACTCTATTCTGAATAACAGCTTAAATATCTGCTCTCTCTGTTCTCTTCTGCTCATTGTTCAATCCTTATCCGTTGATTGCAACACCAACAATGCGGATATTCACATCCGCTACCGTAAGTCCTGTCATCGTTTCTATTGCATTTTTTACTTTTTCCTGAATTTTACCGGAAACCGTAGGAATGTTATAACCATATTTCAGATTCACTGACAGCTCAATACTGACAATTCTGTCAAGCACCTCTACTCTGGCTCCTTTGTGCATTCCCTTTACACCTACTTTGGAAAGGAGTTCATTTGTCGCATTGCCTGCCATAGAAGCTACACCATCTACCTCAAGTGCCGCAAGCTCTGCAATCATCGCCACCACATCATCTGCAATCTGTACTTCTCCGATGCGGTCATTGCTCTGCAATACATATGTGTTACGTCCTGTATCTTTTTCCATAGCGTCTTTCCTTTCTCTTATATTTACACAAAGCGAAAACATACTCCGCCAAGTATTCCTATTATACCAAAATTATCTATTTTTGCCTAGTCCTGCAACCAAAAACTTAACGTAAGCTGCTGTTCATTCGTTGTGTAAGCAACCAGCCCCTCAAGCGTCGGTAAATAGCGAAATATCCTCTGTTTATCAATCAGACAGCTTTTCAGTTCCTCATATACCGGTACGTCAGAACATTTCAACGTGATATATTCATTTTGCTCCTCACAGATCCGCGCAAAAAGCTGCTCTGCCCGCTCTAGGTCCGGCACTTCAAAGTACGCCCCTTCCCTGACATAATAATTCGCTTCCATACTTTCACAAACCGGCACAGGCACATCATGACATATGGTATGTGTCTGAAATAATTGTTTATCCGGTACGCAAAGATACTCATAATTTATTTGCGGTATTTTCTCCGCATACACTTCGGTGCTCTCTGCTGCTATATAAGAAGCATCACCCCATGTAACATCCACATGATAATACGCCCCGTCTATCTGTACAATATTCCAAACATGGTCTTCTCCGCCTTCTACCATACCGGACACTAAAATCACATTGAGACCAAGTCGCTCAAGTAAATATTGTGCAGTCTTTGCATATCCCTGGCAAACCGATTTCCCATTTAAAATAACGGAACAGATATTTTGATTATCCTGTGAATCCAACACATACTCCGTATGCTTAACCAGATATTCATACACATACCGCACCTTATCGTATTCCTCTGCATCAGCCGGTACTCCTTTTAGTATTCCCTGTACGACTGCTTCCATCCGCGCTCTGCGTTCTATAATTTCCTGCGAATCATAAAGATAATTACCGGAAAATCTTCGTTCGGTTATGACATCATCCTCTTTATAACTGACTATGGTAAATCCATCTACATAAAAAATCTCCGGATGGTCATTTAGTACACATTGAAACACTTTATCAAATACTTCTTCCCGTATATCCGTTTCTATCGGCACATCGGATTTACACTGCAAAAGTGCCTGCAAAATTGTCCGATACACTGCCTTTTCCACCGCGGAAAGCTGCAAATAGCAGTATCCCTTTTCCGTCAGCGAAGCTACCTCTTGGATAGATACCTCTGCTCTTTTATTTTCTTCCGGTCGTGCCTGTTTGGCAGCTACACTCAGATTTATGCCCTCATTCCAAAGCCATAATACACATCCTACCGAAAAGAAAACAATCAGACTGCTTAAACCAAGCAATTTCTTCAATTAATCACGTCCAAACTCCGAAAGCACCAATCCCTCATTTCGATCCAGTGTCATTCCCACACTCCATGAATTTACGAACAAAAGAAGCGGATTGCCTTTCATATCTTTTATTTTCTTCATATCGGAAGTGCCTGTCAGTTTGTTCAAATCAATGTCCTTGTTTTCAATCCAGCGAATATGCTCATACGGAAGATTTTCCAAACGGATTTCCACATTATATTCATTTTCCAGACGGTATTTCAAAACATCGAACTGAAGTACACCAACCACTCCTACGATAATTTCCTCCATACCGGTATTAAATTCCTGAAAAATCTGGATTGCACCTTCCTGGGCAATCTGGGTAATTCCCTTTACAAACTGTTTACGTTTCATCGTATCTAACTGACGTACTCTGGCAAAATGCTCCGGTGCAAAGGTCGGAATTCCTTCATAAGCGAAATTTTCTTTTGGCATGCATACCGTATCCCCGATGGAAAAAATACCCGGATCAAATACCCCGATAATGTCCCCTGCATACGCCTCTTCCACGACCTTTCTCTCACTTGCCATAATCTGCTGTGGCTGAGAAAGACGCATTACTTTATTTCCCTGTACATGTTTTACTTCCATGCTGGCATCAAACTTACCGGAACAGATACGCATAAATGCAATTCTGTCACGATGTGCCTTATTCATATTGGCCTGAATCTTAAACACAAATGCAGAGAAATCCTTTTCAGCCGGCTCAATTAAACCGATATCTGCCTTACGCGCAAGTGGTGTTGTCGCCATTTCTAAAAAATGCTTTAAGAAAATTTCCACACCAAAGTTTGTTAATGCCGAACCGAAAAATACCGGTGTCAGCTCTCCCTTGCGTACCTCTTCCAAATCAAACTCTGCGCTGGCACCGTCCAGAAGCTCGATTTCATCCAGAAACTTGTCTGCCAGCTCGTCCCCTACAAAAGAACGCAGCTTTTCCGCATCGGATACCGGAATCTCTGTTGCCTCTCCCTCTTTTGTTCCTTTCTGAGTATCCGCATAGGTAATGACACACTCCTTCTTTCGGTCATAGACCCCTTTAAAGCTCTTTCCGCAGCCAATGGGCCAGTTTACCGGGCAGGTAGCAATACCAAGCTCTTTTTCAATATCATCTAAAAGCTCAAAGGTATCATTGGCATCTCTGTCCATTTTATTAATAAAGGTAAAAATCGGAATTTTTCTCATCACACAAACCTTAAACAGCTTTCTGGTCTGTGCCTCAACACCCTTTGATGCATCAATTACCATAACCGCAGAATCTGCTGCCATCAGTGTACGATAAGTATCCTCTGAGAAGTCCTGATGC
>JAZNIP010000241.1:0-5441 GCA_045577575.1 Lachnospiraceae bacterium
TGAATGGCTCCCGAAGCCAGACCGAAGGCGTTGGCAAGAAAGGTCAACACCACATAGAGAGCAGCAATCATTGCTGCCTGCGTGAGTAACAGAATGTTTTTGTTTTTCATAAAATTGTCTCCTTTAGTTTTGTTTTACGAGTGGAAGGTCTCGAACACTCGGTTTTTTAGTACAAGAATTTTGTACTTGCCCCAAAAGACCTTGTTTTTAAGGGCAGCTCAACGGAGTTAAGTATAACACTCAGAAAGAGAATGTCAAGAAAAAGATGGTTTTGTAAAGTGGGCAGATAGTATATTTCGGATGTACATGCTATAATGTTGAAAAAGCAAAAGAGGAGAGCTGCCTGTGAGAGCAAATATAAAAGAAAAATTTTTTGGTGTCATTATTTTATTGGTAGGTCTGACCATTGCACATTTGGGTGTGACCTTATTTTTGTTGTCAAATTTAGGTGCGGATCCATTTAATGTGTTGGTACAGGGTATTTTTCGATTGTTGAGCAATCTGACCGGATGGCAGATTTTGACACACGGTTATACCCATGTGGCAATTTGCTTTTTGATTATATTGGTGCTTTTGCTTGTGGACAGAAGCTATGTCAAAATCGGTACGATACTTTGTATGATTTGTGGAGGCCCTATTATTGATTTTTTTACCCGCATACTGGAAGCTCTACGAATTGGAGAAAGAGCCTTTGGAATAAAGATAGTCGTGTTAGCGCTGGGATGTGTGATTTTGGCATATGGTATGACCATTGTTATTAAATCCGAGGCGGGTACAGGGCCGAATGATTTGGTGGCAGTAGTGTTTAGTGACAAAATGAAAAAACCATTCGGTATTGTTCGAATTGCTGTAGATGTAACCTTTGTTGCAGTTGGTTTTTTGCTTGGTGGTGCAGTAGGTATCGGAACGGTGGTTTGTGCATTTCTGGTAGGACCGGTGGCGGGTGTTTTCCTCCCGGTGAATGAAAGGATAATTCGTCAAATGCGTTCGCGTTGCATCAAGCTGTGAGAAATGCTTCAAGTGATTTGCGATAGAATTTAATTGATGTTTTTATAAAAAATAGCTGAAGGCTCATAGTAGAGCTTTCAGCTATTTGTGTTTTTAATCATCCTCGTCATCTTCGGTATCTTCATTCAAAATATCGGTAATCTTTTCGATCATTTCGTCCTCTCGCAGACGGAATTTGATTTCCACACGACGGGAACCTGCCATGTTGATTTCGCTGGAGTTTTCATGATAAACCGGATTGCTGAAGGAGCGACCGTTTACCGTGAGAAGCTGTCTGAGTTGTTCGATTTTTTCCTCGCTCAGACCGTTTTTACTATCCTGACAGAAGTTCGCAACTGCATTGGCTCGATTGTAGGATAGGGTCATGTTGCTCTTGTAGGTGCCATCGGTATCGGTATGACCTTCAATAATAATTTCTGCAATATAGGGGCGATAGCTGTCTTGCAGGAGTACTTCGAGATATAACGGAATAATAGCCTGTAAGGTTTTTTTGCTTTCGGCGGTCAGACTGGCACTGTTGTAACGAAACAGAACATCTGATGAAAAGGTAATGGAGCCGGTCTGCGCATCCACCTTCATGTTGGAGGAATTAAAGGCATCCTGTAGCTCACCAATAATATCAGTACGGATACCGACAATATCCTGCAACTCGTTTTTGGTAGCGGCAAGCTCAGCATTTGCTTCGTCGATTTCGGCGTAGGCGTCTGCAAGCTCAGCTTGTGTCATGGCAGATAGAGCATAGGCATCCTTTAACTGTGTCAGGGATTCCTCTAACTCTTTGTTGGATTTTTCGATTTCCAGACGATACTTTTCCAAATCTGCCTGAGCGGTATTCAGTTTTAGCTGTGTTAAATCAAGGTCGTTGGTTTTTTGCCTGTAGATGGAAAGAGTAATGGCAATCATTAATACAAATATGAGGAGAAGTGCTGCCATCATATCGGAATAGGACTGCCAATAGCTGTATTCCCGAAAGGCTTCCCTTGTTTTTCGTCTATTTTTCATAATAATTCCTCATTTGTTCGAAGGTATACAATTGATTGCTGATGTCAGTATTGATAGAAGCACAGGTTTCGTCCAGTTTTTCCTGTTGACGTTTCAGCTCTTTGCCGAAGCTTTCCTGTTGCTGCATAGTCTGTTCTAAGGTTGCCTGCATGATACGGTTGGCTTCCAGAAGCTCTTCCGTTGTTTTTGACATTAGTTCATAATTTTTTGCATAGGCACTGTGCGCATCACAGGCTTTGTTTAGGGCAGTGCCTAATTTGGTAAAATCGGTACTCATGCGCTCGGAAAGCTGTTTGGAGAAATTCTCAACAATTCGCTCCAGACAGAGAGCCTGCTCGGCAGAGGTGCCTTTTAATACCTCTAACATGGATTTCATGGAGTTTGCCATATTTGCCTGATATATGAGCATGGCTTTGGCATTTTCGCTGTCATCAAAGGAGGCTGTCGGCATGACACATTCTCTGTGGCAGGAAAGGAAAGCCTCCAATATTTCATAAGAATATGCCATAATTCCCCGGTATATAAAAGTGAATATAAGAGAAAAGAAAATGCCATATACCGATGTGTGGAAGGCTACCTTCATACCATCCAAAAGCGGGCCTACATTGTCGGAAATGGTGAAGATATCGTTTCCTGAAAATGCGCCCAGACCGAGAGAGAGCCCGAAGAAGGTACCTAAAATACCGAGTCCGGTCATTGTGCCGGAAATATTGGAATTAAAATGAGAAGCACCAATCTGGTCTAACAAATCTTCGTTAATATATTCTTCCACATCACAGGTCTGTGCCAGACCGCGCTTTGTGGTAAAGCTGTTTAGACGCTTCCGGTAACGATTGTAGGCTTCGTCTAAAAAACGGTTATCAAACAGAGTATCTCTGTCCTTGTAAACGTTCCATAAATTTGCTCCGTTATGGGCTTTGTAGGCTTCTTCGATTTCCGCAGTAGCTTTTTTTAGAGCGGAGGTACATTGATTAAGTCTTGCAAAGCAAAGGGAGGAGATAACAAATAAAATACCGATAACAAGTAGAATTCCTACATTGATTAGCAGATTGCTGAGGGAAACAAGTTCACCTCCAAAGATGCCGTTTAAATACAAAATAAATGCAAATACGGCAAAATACAGTGGGAATAAGAGATAATAATATTTATTTTTCATGGGATTCCTCCTTTGTATATTGTTTTTTTCTTATTTCAACAATATCATAGTGTGAAAAAACAAACAATACAGATGGAAAAATCTTAAAAAAATTTAATAGTTAAAATTTGTCAGAAAATAACAGGGCGGATATACATTTTTGCATATCCGCTCTGATTTAATCAATTATAATTCGCCTGTTTTATATTTTGAAACAACGCGTTGAATACGTTCGTTCGGATTTAAAAGGTCGCTGATAGAGGTGTCATGGTTTAAGGTATCAATGATGTAGGCAATGTATTTACTCATGTCGCAGTTAATATACCATTCGCGTTCCAAAAGCTCAGGAGCCTGATAAATCAGATTTGTAGTCAATACTTTGTCGATCAGTCCTTCTTTGTATGCCTGATCAAATTTGTCGAGACCGTTTGTAAACAAACCAAAGGTAGCACAAATAAAGATTTTGCGAGCCTTTCTTTCTTTTAAGGCTGCGGCAACCTCCAGCACACTTTCTCCGGAGGAAATCATATCGTCAATAATAATCATATCCTTGCCTTCTACGCTTGTTCCGAGGAATTCGTGAGCGACAATAGGATTTCGACCGTTGACAATTCTGGTGTAATCTCTTCGTTTGTAGAACATACCCATGTCCAGACCGAGTACATTTGCAATGTAAATGGCACGGCTCATGCCGCCTTCGTCCGGGCTGATAACCATCATGTGTCCGGTGTCAATCTGTAAGTCCTTTACATTGCGGAGCAGTCCCTTAATAAACTGATAAGCCGGCTGTACGGTTTCGAAGCCGTGCAGCGGAATAGCATTTTGTACACGGGCATCATGTGCATCAAAGGTGATGATATTGTCTACTCCCATAGCCACAAGCTCCTGAAGAGCAATTGCGCAGTCGAGTGATTCGCGGGAGGTTTTTTTGTGCTGTCTGCTTTCATACAGGAACGGCATAATAACAGTAATCCTTCTGGCCTTACCTCCGACAGCAGAAATAATACGCTTTAAGTCCTGATAATGGTCATCCGGAGACATATGGTTTTCATGTCCGCACAGAGAATAGGTCAGACTGTAATTGCAGACATCAACAAGAATATATAAGTCGGTACCACGTACGGACTCCAAAATAACACCCTTTGCTTCGCCTGAGCCAAAACGGGGAACCTTTGCACCAAGCAGGTAAGAATCTCTTTGGTAGCCGGAAAAAGCAAGACTTTCCTTGTGCTCGCTTTCTCTTTCTGTTCGCCATTTTACCAGATAATAGTCAATTTTCTCGCCGAGCTTGTAGCATCCCTCTAACGGAATAACACCGAGAGAACCGACAGGAATAGTTTCCAAGTTGCGCTTTTCTTCACGGGACTGCATGTAAGAATCCTCACTTTCTGTTAGACATAGTTTTGCGGTACATCCGAATGTCCGGACCGGTGATTTTATACATATCATAATTGCTTGTTATTCGGGAAAAAATACGTTCCGAATATTTATTTCTCAAATCCTCTAAAGAGAGATTGGTCGAAATTAAAGTTGATTTTTTGCGTAAAAGCCTTTCGTTGATGCAGGAAAATAACTGAGAAACCACATAAGCATTTGTATATTCTGTTCCTAAATCATCAACCACAAGCAAGTCACAATTATAAAGGTCTTGTCCGACGCTGTAAAGGTTTTCGCGTGATTTTTCGGAAAAAGAATTGCCGGAAAGCATATCAATCAGACCACTGGCACTAAAATAAAGAACAAGATTTCCTTTTTCAATGAGCTCTTTTGCCACACAGTTGCTTAAGAAGGTTTTGCCGGCACCGACAGAGCCGTAAAAGAACAAATTGCGTCCTTCGGGAAAATTCTGAATGAAGCTCTGGCAGGCGGTAACACTTTGGCGAAAACGTTCTAAGTCCTCCCCCTGATAGTAGGAATAGGATAAACAGGAAAAATTTTCGTGGGAAAGAGTTTCTTTAATGTTGGACTGCTCGTATAAAAGAGAAATCGTTTTTTGCTTTAAGCAGTGGCACTTGCGGTTATCAATATACCCGGTGTCACGACAGAGCGGACAATCATATTCCGGCTCCAGATAGTTTTCCGGATATCCTGCGGAAAGGAGGATGGTACGTTTTTTCTCGGAAAGTGCACGGAGAGCGCTGCGAAGCTCCTCCAGAGCATGAGCATCTCCGTCAAGCAATTTTTTCGCCTGAGCAACAGAAACAGAGGAAATAGAGCGTTCTACTTCCTCGTATTCCGGTATTTTTGTATAAATCTCCGTTATTTTCTGCAGTTGTCTGTGTCTTGACCGATTCTG
>JAZNIP010000242.1:0-7339 GCA_045577575.1 Lachnospiraceae bacterium
TGGGGCGTAACACGCCCCTTGTAAAGAGAACCTCTTAAATTACAATTTTCAGAAATTTCATATTTTTCTGCAAATAATGTTGCAAATTGCTTATTATATTTAAGTACTAATCCGGTATCGCTTAACACCAAGTATCCATCAGAAATACCATCTAAAATATGCTGTGTGGCAATAGGTGTGATATCCAGCATGTGAAGCTGGTAAATTGCAATACCATTAAAAATTAAAGTAGCCAAAAAGCTCATCGGTGTAGCAGTAATCGATACCTCTTTTCCACTGAATGTTGCATATGCACTAACAGCTAGCGGACAAAATCCACTTATGGCAAACAATAAACACTGTTTCCAATACAATAACGACTTGTTTTTAGTAGCGAAACGTACCATATAAACAATCGCTGCCATCAGATATATATATGTACTCAGCCCACTTATAACCACATAAGGTCCAAACACAATTTCACTTCTAATAACAGAAAATCTTATATATTGCAGATGATGCAATGGATTTGTTGCCACAACCAGAGTTGTAACTATCGGTAGTATAAATAGTGGCCACATCCATTTCTGCATCCGTTCATATCCCTCTACGAAGGTTATTGCAATACATAAATACAACGGAGCACATAAAGTACCTCCCGGTTGTGTCAAACAATCTAATACGAACATTATATCCGTATTTCCTACGTCCACAAACCTCATACAGATTACCGGTATTACCCAACTGGCATACGCAAATCCCAGCCCCAAATATAACTTATGAAGAAAATATCTTTTTCGCTCTGTACGTATACTCCACATAGCAAACAGTACAATCCCTAATAACGTACATCCAAAAATAGCTAATGATACATTCGAAACCATTGTTATGCTCCCTTATAAATGAAATTCCTATACAGGAAATCCCTGTAAAATCTGCTTTGCAGAAGGAATAAACGGCTTACATTCCTTTCCGGTCAGAGCTTTCATGGTCAGCGTATTTGTGACTTCGATTTTATTTTTTTCGTTTTTCATACTGTGCCAATGATTCATCACAATTGCCACCGATTTTTGATTTATCCTCTGATTTTTTTCCTCTAAAATCCGAATAAATTCCTCTTCTGTAACAACTTTAATGCTTTCATCTAAAGCCTTTACTGCTTCCTCTAAAGTTACCGATACATGACTTATAATATGATAGATCATGTCTTCACAGTCTTTCAATGCCAAAACTTCTTCTACACTCACATCTACCGGCATAAGGTCTACCTTTACTTTTGATGCAGTCACAGGTATCGCACCAATTTCATAAAATCCTTTCATCAGCAGATAAAAAACATTTGTTTCCGGATTTTTTTGGAATACTCCATCGCTGGCTCTTCCTACTAATCTTCCTAAGCGGAAAATCTTTGCACAGAGCCCTTTTTGCGCCGCCTGCATTACCAAGCCTTCTGCAAGGAATTTGCTCTTAACGTAAACATTGTCTTCCCAAACCTGCCCTATGTCATAATCACGTTCCGTAAATACTTTCGGCTCTATCCCTTCCTTCCAAGCATCTCCGCTGACACTACATGTAGACATATGATAAAATGCTGCTTCTGCTCTCTCTGCTAATTCCAGCATTCTGGCAGTTCCTCCTACATTCGTGTTCAGATAACTCTTTTCTTCTACCACATAATGACGTACATCAGCCGCACAATGATAAATCTCGCGAATCCCTTCTGCCAATTGCTGAAAATCTGCTTCCAATAATCCTAATTTGTCACAACCAATATCACCCGATACCACTTCCAGCCGTTCCCCGATTCTTGATATAAATCCCTGACCAAAATACCAGAACAAAGTCTGATAAAGTCGTTCTTCACTTCCGTCACGCATCAGGCAAATTACCTTTTTCTCTCCTGCCGCCAACAATGCCTTCACTAAATGAGCTCCAAAAAAACCAGTTGCACCAGATACTAAAACAGCTTCCTGCTTTTTCGTGTTTGTTTTTACTACATCATTTTTTTCTTCCTGCGCATCAACAGAATCCTTCCAATTTATCGATGTCTTTTGCACAGAAGCTCCACTCGTTTTATTGAAAAGTTTTGCCTGCTGCACTGCTGTCGGGTTTTGATAGAACTCTGCTAAAGACATTTCTAACCTATCATTATAATAACAGCTCAATACATTCAATGCCGCCATAGACGTACCGCCCTGTTCAAAGAAGGAAGCATTGGAATCCGTTGCAGGTACGCTAAGGACACGACTCCATACGGATAATATGTATTCCGGCGTCACTTCTATATCCTCTTGCGCTTTATGCACTTCTTCTGCCACTTTCTTTTCTATTTCAACAACTGACTGCCAGTTTACAGTATGACAAGCACCTTCTGTTGCTTTTTGCTGTAATTCCAACATATTTATTTTGTTTGAAGCAGTCATTGGCATCTTTTCTAACGAGATCAAACGAGAGGGAATCATATAAATCGGAAGAACATGACGCATGTGCTCCCATATCCTCTCCTGATCATGTTCCATATGGATAGGTTCATAAAAAGCACATAGTTCCATGGAACCGTCTTCCTTACGTACTGCCACCGTAGCTGCCTGTCTTGCCTCTCCGGACTCTAAAATGGCTCCATTGATTTCATTCAGTTCCACTCTCTGTCCATTTAATTTTACCTGAGCATCTTTTCTTCCAATAAAATCAAACGTACCATCCAAACGAAGACGCACCATATCTCCACTTTTATACATTCTTTCTCCCGGAAAATAAATATCCTCTAAGAAAGCCTGCTCTGTAAGATCCGGTCGAGATATATAGCCTGCCGCCAAACACTCTCCTGCAATATAAAGTTCTCCACACGCCGTTGGAATCACAGGACGTTTTTCCTCATCCAGGACATAGGTACGAATGTTCTGCATCGGTTTTCCTATTGTAATGTGATCATCCTCTCTTATATGAATCATAGTAGTATAAACCGTAGATTCAGAAGGACCATACATATTTAGTAAAATTCCTTTGGAATGCTCGTAGAATTTTTGTTGAATTGTTTTGGTCATAGCTTCTCCGCCTACCATAGCAATCCTTATATTATGGGCCGCTTTACAGAAAGCCTCATTGCCCAAACACATCTGCAATCTTGCCGGGGTCATTTCAAATACTGCAATTTGATACTTCTCAATCAACTTTGCAAGTTTCCACGGCAACATCATTTCTTCCTCATCTGCAAATACAACCGTTCTTCCCATTGCAAGTACGATCAAAGTTTCTACCATAAAGCAATCAAACACGGAATTAGTAGAACACAACACCTTACCTTCAATAGGTTCCAGCAAGTTCTTTACCTGGGTATACATATTGGACACTCCACGATGTCTCAGCATAACTCCTTTTGGCTTGCCGGTAGACCCAGATGTAAACAACACATTTGCAAGATGCTCTCCTGTAACCGGACGATCCGTATAATTATCCAATTCCCCCTCCGGCAATCTCGCAGTAGGACAACTCAACTGCCCGTTTTCAAACTCTGCAGGCAAAGCTTCTTTTGCTTTTTCATCATATAACATCACTGCTGCCTGGGAGGTTTCCAGCATATACTGAATTCTGGCAATTGGAAAATCCGGAAGCATACAAACATAAGCTCCTCCAGCCTTTAATACACCATACATGGCTGCAATCAGATCCGGAGTTCTGCTGAAACACAGAGCTACACACTGCCCCGGCATCACTCCTCGCTTTTCCAAAAAGGCTGCAATCGCCGCTGCCCGTCTTTCTAACTGTGCAAATGTTATTTCTCTGTCCTGAAAAATGATTGCTGTTTCCTCTCCCAAGGAAACCGTTTTATTGCGAAGCAGCTTGTGTATAGGAAGATTCACAAACGGATACACCTGATAATTTGGCTCTTCTACATATTTTTGATAGTCTTCCGGAGCCATTAACATCAGTTCTCCCAGGGAAACTTCTTTTTTCTTTATCATTTCCTGAAGAATCTGCTTCACACATCTTCCATAAAAACGAATCGTTTCCTCCAAGAAAATACTGGTAGCATAAGAAAATCTGAGTGCATATTGTCCACTCTTTTGTGCCACTTCCATGATAAAATCCATTTTTACGGCTCCAGTAGAAACCGGTACATATTGCATTTGACTGCCACCTAGCCTAAAGGATCCTTCATCCACAGGACTTTGGGACATCATAACCTGATACAATGCATTTTGCTGCCCACGAGGCAGATTTAATGACTGGATAATTTCTTCTAAAGACACCTGCTGATGATCTAAAAGACCTGTTACCTCGCTGCAAATATAATCCAGCCATTCCTGTACTGTATTGCTCTTAACCGGTTTCAAACGTAATGGAAGGGTATTAATAAACGGTCCACAAATCTCTCCTGTACCAAGCACAGTACGTCCTGCAACCGGAATGCCAATCAGAAAATCCTCTCGACCGGAAATTGCTGACAATAAAATACCGTATGCAGCTAAAAACAAAGTAAAAGAAGAAATACCATTTTCCTTGCAGAAACTTTCATAAGCTTTTTTTTCTTCTACAGAAATCTCTACTTCATATTCCTTGCCTTTAAAGTCAAATTCCTTCGGACGGGCAAAATCTTCTGTCAACACCAATGGCTCCGGTATTTCTTTTAAATGCTCCATCCAATATTCCAAATCTTGCTGGCAGGAAGTCAATATTTCCCCTTTCTGCAGCCCATTTATATAATCATAATAATTCCATTGTACCTGAAGCGTACTCTTACGGTATGCCTCATCCAACCGCTCAAGTATTAACGGCGTACTCATACCATCTCCAATAATATGGTGAAGGTCTACAAATAAATACCACTGTTTTTCCTCAGACTGCCATAAAGCAGCTCGTAACAGCGGAGCCTTGGAAAGGTCAAATGGGCGCAAGAATTTCTGACATGCTTGGGCAAAATCTCCTGCTTTCAACCGTTCTACACTGAAAGGTACTTCTTCCAGTACATTTGCCACAACGTTACCCTGTACTTGAACAAACGCAGTACGTAAAATCGGCTCTTCCTTAATCAGTATACGGAAAGCATTTTCCAACCGCTCTCTGTCCGGTTCTTCTTTTAACATAAAAGCTCCCGGCATGTTATAGGAAAATCCGCTTGGATCCAATACAGACTGTACATACATTCCCTGCTGTACTGCTGTCAAAGGATATTCAGAACGTATCGGTGCTTTCTTAAGCCCCGTTCGAACCGTTTCCATGCAAACAGGCTCTTTCATGGTTTCTATATTATCTCCGTCCAACCACGCTGCCAAGCGAGCTGCACTTCTATGTGCATACAAATCCGCGATACGTACTCTCTTGCCTAATTGTTCATTGATTTCCATAATACATTCCATGGCATTCAGAGAATTACCTCCCGCCAGGAAATAATCACTATTTCCGTGAATTTCACTACACTTCAGAACTTTGGAGAAAATACTTAAAATCTGCTCCGTAGTCTGGGAGCTTGCTCCATTCTGCTCCTCCCGATTCTCCGGAAGGGGCAGTCTCTTTTCATCCACTTTGCCATTGGCGTTGATAGGAAGCTCTTTTAATCGAATCAAAAACGTCGGAATCATATATCTTGGTAAATAGGTTGCCGTATGTGCCATTAAACTTGACTCATTTATATATCCTTCCGCACAATAGTAAGCTCCTAATATCTTTTGACCATTCACTTCACATATTCTGGCTACTGCTGCAGTGATTCCCGGATACCCTTCAATACAAGAAGACACTTCCTGTGGTTCTACACGTAACCCCCGCAGTTTCACCTGATTATCCATACGACCATTCAAAATAATCTCACCCTCTGCAGTCCAGCTGGCAATATCGCCGGTAAAGTAAATACGGTCATTTGTCACAAAAGGATTTTCTCGAAAATATTTCCGCGTCAATTCCGGTTCATTTCGATATCCTCTACCTACACATTCGCCACCAACATATAAATGGCCCAAGCCACCCACCGGTAATGGATTCATCCACTGATCTAACACATATAATCTACAATTTCCCATAGGACGCCCTGCTGTAATGCGGTCTGCCTTAGACAATTCTTTCATACTAACGCTGACTGTTGTTTCAGAAGGTCCATATTGATTATAAATTCTCGCATGACTGAGCTTTTTAATTTTCTTTAATAATTCTGCCGGAAATGCTTCTCCACCACAAACGATGCTTTCCATTCTCCACATAACCTTGCAAAACGCTTTATTTTGTAAAAAAGCTGACAATCGGGAGGGTGTCATAGATAAGAAACCTACCGCATGACCGTTAATCAATGTTGCAAGTCGTTCCGGAGATTCTAAATCTGCATCGCTTGGCAATACGATCGTTCTGCCATTTAACAGGGCTACAATGCTCTCCAACATAAAGGCATCGAATCCTACATTACATACAGACAATACTGCACCTTGACCATAAACAGATGCCATTTCCTGTGCCAGATTCAGCAAGTTCCTTTGTGTAATCTCCACGCCTTTCGGCTCACCTGTACTACCGGAAGTATACACTACATAAGCCAGTCTCTCTGCCAGCCCGGACAATTCCCTTTGCATGCCATACTCTTTCACATACAACATTTCGTCGTTTAATCCGACTTCCTCAGCACAAATAACAGGAATCTCCATCTCACCAAGACGCTTCTCACCTTTTTCACCTGTAATCAAAGCGGCCGCTCCGCTTTGCTTCAAAATATAAGAGATTCTCTCTGTGGGCAACTCCTCTGATAAAAACATATAGCCACAATCTGCTTGTAAAGTACCCACCATTGCCCCAAACAGATCGAACTTTCTTGGAAGTAAAATAGCAACAAGACTTTCAGGCTCTACTCCTTTCTGTGCTAATGCAACAGCAAACTGTGCACTTCTGTGCAGTAACGCCCCATAGGTCATACGCTCTCCATCGCAAATAATAGCCACCCGGTTTTGATGCTTGCTGCATCCGTGCACTAAGCTTGCATATACGGAGCAATCCGGAAGATAGCGTTTCGTATCATTAAACGTATATAATAACTCTTCTTTTTCTGCAATA
This sequence comes from Lachnospiraceae bacterium, assembly GCA_045577575.1. GTDB lineage: Bacteria > Bacillota > Clostridia > Lachnospirales > Lachnospiraceae > VSOB01. The sequence continues at coordinate 7,012 of JAZNIP010000242.1, forward strand.
GACAACACATGTAAACGATGAATCGGCTTGTCCGGCTCGGTCAATGCCTCATTTAAAATTTCACATAAACTATTATGAAGTCTTATAATGTCTTCTTCCGTAAAATACTGCGCTAAATAATCATAATCCACCGCATAGCGCTGGTGATCATACAAATTAGTTAAATGGATCGTTAACTGTTCCGCTTGGTATCCGCAATAATGCCATCGTCCGGAAAACATAACAGAGGTGTTTCTGTTTTCAAAGATTTTACTGTCTTGATATGACAAAGCAATGTGAAACAGAAAACATAACAGAGGTGTTTCTGTTTTCAAAGATTTTACTGTCT
>JAZNIP010000243.1:0-9143 GCA_045577575.1 Lachnospiraceae bacterium
TATGCGCTGTCTGACGTATCAGCGCAATCCGTAGCAGATTTTCTACCGAACGCGGAATCTCGCCAAATCTGTCCAGCAATTCTTCTTTCATATCCTCACATTCCGACAGATTTTCAATTCCCGCAATCCGCTTATAAATATCCAACTTTTGAACCTCATTCATAATATAGGATGGCGGAATATATGCATCTACATCCAAATCAACTGTTGTCGGGAAATCAACCTCCTCCGCTTCCCCCTTCAGATGCTTGACCGCCTCATTTAACATTTTGCAATACAAATCATAGCCTACAGCTTCCATATGACCATGCTGCTTTCTGCCAAGCAGATTTCCGGCACCACGAATCTCCAAATCTCTCATGGCAATCTTAAAGCCACTGCCCAAATCCGTAAATTCCCGAATTGCCTGCAGACGCTTTTCTGCCACCTCTTTCAGAAGCTTATCTCTTTTATACATCAAAAATGCATACGATGTACGATTGGAACGTCCCACACGCCCCCTCAGCTGATACAATTGAGAAAGTCCCATATTATCCGAATCGTGAATAATAATTGTATTGACATTGGATATATCCAGTCCGGTTTCAATAATTGTTGTTGACACGAGCACATCAATTTCACCGTCAATGAAATCGTACATGATACGTTCAAGCTCACGTTCCTTCATTTGTCCGTGCGCAAACGCGACATTCGCCTCCGGCACAAGACCGCTGATAACAGCTGCAATATCTGCGATATTATTCACTCTATTGTAAACATAATACACCTGTCCGCCACGCGCAAGCTCACGGACAATTGCCTCTCTTACCATTTCCTCATTGTATTCCATAACATAAGTCTGAATCGGCGTCCTCTCATTCGGCGCTTCCTCCAACACGCTCATATCACGAATGCCGATTAAACTCATATGCAGCGTTCTCGGAATCGGTGTTGCCGTCAATGTAAGCACATCCACGGTTTCTTTAAGCTGCTTGATTTTCTCCTTATGTGTTACACCAAAACGCTGCTCTTCATCGATAATCAGCAATCCCAAGTCCTTATATGCCATATCCGCAGACAGCACACGATGCGTTCCGATAACAATGTCCACCAGACCCTTTTTCAAATCTTCTATTGTCTTTTTTTGCTCAGAGGACGTACGAAATCTGGACATCAAATCCACTCGAATCGGAAAATCCTTCATTCTCTGCATAAAGGTATTATAATGCTGCTGAGCCAAAATAGTTGTCGGAACAAGAAACACGACCTGCTTGCCACTCTGCACCGCCTTAAAAGCAGCTCGAATTGCAATCTCCGTTTTCCCGTAACCCACATCTCCGCAAATCAGACGATCCATAATGCGTCTGCTTTCCATATCTGCTTTTGTTGCCTCAATCGCAGAAAGCTGATCCTCCGTTTCCTCAAACGGAAACATTTCTTCAAACTCCTTCTGCCATACCGTATCTCGTTCAAAGGCAAATCCCTGCTTCTGCTGTCTTGCCGCATACAGCTCTACCAGGTCTCTGGCCACCTCTCCGACAGCGTTTTTGACTTTGCTCCTTGTCCTTGTCCACTCCTGTGTACCGAGTTTATTCAGCTTTGGTTTTTTCGCATCCGCAGAGGCATATTTCTGAATCACATCAAACCCTGTGGCAAGAATATACAGATTCCCTCCGTCACGATATTCTATCTTCATGTAGTCCTTGACTACATTTTCTACCTCCACTTTTTCGATTCCGCGATAGATACCCAGACCGTGACTTTCATGCACCACATAGTCACCTACATTCAGCTCTGCAAAATCACGAATTTTCTGCCCTTCATATTTTTTATGCTTTTTCTTTTTTTTCTTTTTATCCGCACCAAAAATATCACTTTCCGATAAAATAACATATTTTAGCATCGGATACTCAAAGCCCCTGAGTACATGCCCGTAGCAGGTCATAATTTCTCCGCCGGCCAGCTCTCTTTCCGGATCTTCACTATAAAATGCAAGCAGCTCCTGATCTGCCAAATCCTTTGCCAGACGCTTTGCCCTCGTCCTGGAGCCCGACAGCAGCAATACCCGGTATCCCGTTTTTTTATATCGCTTCAAATCTCCTACCAGCATCTCAAAGCTATTATTATAGGAAGCAATTGATTTTGCCGTAATATCAAATCGCATATCCGTTTTTAACAAATTATGCTTCTGATTAATTGCCGACAGCATCACTACATGACGCCGCTCCAATTTTGCTGCCGTCTGCTCCACTGACATCAGCAGCTCCATCTGCCCAGGCAGCACATAGCCCTTTTCAGCACGGTGCAGCATACTTTCCCGAAATTCTAACTCTACCGCATCCGCATGCTCCTTTAATCTGGCAGGCTCATCCAATACAAATAAGCTTTTATCCCTATCAAAAAAATCCAAAAAAGATTCCGCTTGTTTATAAAAATATCGTATATAGCTCTCTAAATTGACAAAAGAACGATACTCCAATATCTGCTCTTTAAGCTCGGCGATCTGCGTCTTAATACGATGTGCTTCTTCCGTCCGAAACTGTTCCCGCAAGGTCTGTTCTGCCAGCCTTCCTTCCGCTTCTATCGCCGCCGCTCCCTGTGCCGCACTCTTTCCAAGCAATACAATTTCCGTCGCCGGATATATAGAAACACTGACCAGATTTTCTATGGAACGCTGGCTCAGCACATCAAAGCTGCGAATCGAATCAATTTCATCTCCCCACAGCTCTATTCGATATGGATTTTCCTCTGTCAAGTCAAATATGTCAACGATACCTCCGCGTACTGCAAATTGCCCTGGGCTTTCTACCTGATACACCTTATCATAACCGGTCGCCGCAAGCGTCTCCGAAAGCTCCTTTAAAGACAGCTCTTTTCCCTTTTGCAGTCGCACTACACCCTTCTGCAGTGCACTCAGCGGCACCTGATATGCCATCAGACTGTCAAAGGTAGTCACTACCGTAACCGGAGCACCTTCCAGTATTCTTCTGAGCACCTTCATTCGTTCGGTTGTCAGACGGTTTCCATGTACATCTGCCTGATAAAAAATCAAATCCTTCGCCGGATATATGACCGTATTTCTGTCATAAAATTTGTAATCCTCATATATTTCCCGCGCTCTGACATCACTAAAAGTAACGATGATTTTATTTCGAAAACCATCGCTCAGGCCATATAGCATATGCATCTTTTGAGAATCCACACAACCGCTCAGCGCAACCGTCCTGCATTCCTTTATTGCTCCGCATATTTGAGGATATTCTCCCATTTCCTCAAAGGGCTTTTTCAGTACCTTCACCTGTTATACCTCTTGCTTTTTATTGTATGCGTTCATGGCAGCGTCTACCTCATCCCGAAGCATCAGTCTCACCGCCTGTTCTGCCATTTCTCCGCTTTCTAAAATTTTCTTTTTTTCGTCTTCCGTAAAATGTCCCAATACATAATCTGCCAAATCGTAATTTTTCGGTTTTTCACCCACTCCGACTTTGATTCTCAAAAACACATTATGTCCCAAATGTGCAATTATATTTTTAATTCCGTTATGGCCTCCGGCACTCCCCTTCTTGCGAATCCGAAGCTGTCCTACCTCCATGCTGATATCATCATAAATAACGATTAATTCATTCTCCTCATCTATTTTATAATAATCAATCAGCTCTCTCAGACTTTCACCACTCAGGTTCATAAAGGTCTGCGGCTTAGCGAGAATTACTTTTTGTCCGTCGATAGTTCCCTTTCCGATAATCGCCTTGTGTTTCTTTTCCATAACAGCGATTCCATTCTTTTCTGCTATTACATCTATGACAGAAAAACCTGTATTATGCCTTGTATTTTCATAGAGTTTTCCCGGATTTCCCAAACCTGCAATTATATACATACAACCATCCTTTCTGTCTTTACAGCATAACAAAGGAGTTGTCAAAAGACAACTCCTTTTCCTCAATGTCTGCCTATCTTATCTAGTCACTCTATCGCACTGTCCGGTTCAGACAATGCTCGTTCATAGCTCTCTAAAATAAGTCTTTGTATGCCTTCTCTGGTCTCTGAATTGATAGGGTGGGCAACGTCTCGATATTCCCCATCCGCAGCCTTTTTACTGGGCATTGCAATAAATAGGCCTTTTTCTCCTTCAATCACCTTGATGTCATGAACTACGAATTCATCGTCAATCGTAATGGATACGATTGCCTTCATTTTACCTTCCTTTGTTATTTTTCGAACCCGTACATCTGTTATCTTCATGCATCCGACCCCCATTCACTGACTGGAACCTAGAACTTATATCTTACGTTCTTTTCTATTACAATCTTAATTCCATCTTCTCCCTTGTAGCAGGAGTTTGCAGGAATGGTGTCGCGACTTTCAACGATGCAGTTTTCAATGTAAGTATTATCGCCAATATAAACATCATTTAATATGATGGAATTTTTAATCGTACAGTTATTACCGATAAACGCACTCTTGAATATGATAGAATTCTCTACCGTACCATTTACAATACAGCCACTGGAAACCAGACTGTTTTTAACAACAGCTCCGGAATTGTATTTTGCCGGTGGTAAATCATCTACCTTAGAATAAATATCCGGATACTCTTTGAAGAAATATTTACGAATGTCCGGTTTCAGGAAATCCATATTTGCATCAAAGTAATCGTTCACAGAAGCAATATTCTTCCAGTAGTCCTTCATCTTATAGCCATAAATCCGCTTCAGATTTTTATATCGGATTAGTATATCCTTTACAAAATCATAACGGTCCTCTTCGGCACATTTTTCAAGCATCTCAATCAATGCTCTTCTTCTGACAACATAGATACCGCAGGAAATCGTATGAGATTTTGCAACAATCGGCTTTTCTTCAAACTCTTCGATTCTGCTTTCCTCATTCATACGAATCGTACCATAACGTTCTACTCCGGCTGCCTCATCCATATCTCTGCACACAACCGTAATATCCGCTTTTTTCGCTATATGATACTCAAGTACCTTATTATAATCCATCTTGTAAATGCCGTCACCGCTTGCAATAATAACATACGGCTCATGACTGCTTTTCAAGAAATCCAGATTCTGATACATCGCATCTGCAGTACCGCGATACCAATGACTGTTATCCGCTGTCACTACCGGAGAAAATACGAAAATACCACCCTGTTTTCTTCCGAAATCCCACCACTTGGAGGAATTTAAATGTTCATTTAAGCTTCTGGCATTATACTGTGTCAGCACTGCCACCTTCTGAATGTGAGAATTGGACATATTGCTGAGGGTGAAATCAATGCTTCTGTAGCTGCCCGCAATCGGCATTGCCGCAACCGCTCTTTTTTGCGACAGCTCCTTCATACGGTGGTTGTTGCCACCGGCTAAAATAATTCCAATCGCTCTCATACTTCATCACCTGCCTTAACTAATGTTTTTCCGCTTGCCAGACAGGCATTCTCATAGTCTGCTGCGCTTGTCTTGCCAAAAATTACACTATTCTTTCCTACCGAAATATTATCCGGTATAATACTTCTCTCTCCAATTGTCACAATACCGTGATTGTAAATATGAGGATCGGTTTCATTCTCTACTTCCTCTCCCACACCCAGTTTTACTTTATTTCCAACCACAACATCCTCTGCAATAATTGCTTTATTTAACTCACAGTCCTTACCGATTTCGGTCCGGTTCATGATGATGGAGTCCCTTACTACCGTATCCTCTCCAATCGTAACACCGCATCCGATAACTGAATTGTATACTTTTCCTAATATAGTAGCTCCTTCGCCAATGATACTCTTTTCCACAACACTGTCTGCGGATATGTATTGCGGCGGAAGGATCTCACTGCGTGTATATATCTTCCAATATTCTTCGTACAGATTGAATTCCGGAATAATATCAATAAGCTCCATATTTGCTTCCCAGTAGGAATTCAAGGTTCCGACATCCTTCCAGTAACCATTGAACTCATATGCATACATAGGAGAACCTTTCTGGAAGCAGTACGGAATCACATGCTTGCCAAAATCAAGAGCCGGCTGCTCAGCCATAGCAATCAGGCCTTCCTTCAACGTCTTCCAATTGAAAATATAAATACCCATAGATGCCAGATTACTGCGCGGTTTTTCCGGTTTTTCTTCAAAATCCTGAATCTTCTTGTTCTCATCCGTAATTACAATACCGAAACGCTTTGCCTCCTCAATCGGAACCGGCATCGCAGCGATGGTAACCTCTGCTCCGTTTTCTTTATGGAAGTCCAGCATCACTTCATAATCCATTTTGTAAATATGGTCACCGGAAAGAATCAATACATAATCCGGATTAAAGCTTTCCATATAATCGATATTCTGATAAATAGCATTTGCCGTACCGGTATACCATTCACTGTTTTTACTTTTTTCATATGGCGGAAGAACCGTAACACCGCCAACATTGCGATCCAAATCCCACGGAATACCGATTCCGATATGGGAATTCAGACGAAGCGGCTGATACTGTGTCAATACTCCTACGGTATCCACGCCGGAATTAATGCAGTTGCTAAGTGGGAAATCGATAATTCTGTACTTCCCTCCGAATGCCACTGCCGGTTTTGCTACTTTGGATGTCAAAACACCCAGTCTGCTGCCCTGACCTCCGGCCAGAAGCATGGCAATCATTTCTTTTTTATACATATTATCCTGTCACTCCTTACAACTCTTTATATTTTACTGCGCCTCTAACATCATGGCTGAACAGAATGCATAATTCACGCAATATAATATTTGCTCATATTATATCATAGCTTCGACTAAAAGTGAATTGTTTTTACAATTTATTTCTCTTTTTTTGCCCATTTTATGTGTATTTTTTACAATATTTTAGCTTATTATCCAATTTTTTTCATTATTTATACATGTTTTTACAAACCTTCCATTTTTCCTCCAATCATATTCCACAAATTTATTTCCCTCGTCTTTGTTTTATGGAAAAAACAGGAGATTTTATAAAATAACCGTTTGTTTTTTCCTTCTATGTGCGTATAATATTATAGAAAGAGCAATTATGCTATTTACAAAAAACAGGAAGAGGACAGATTATGTATCAAATTGATTTTAACAATCCTATCCATATACATTTCATCGGCATCGGCGGCATCAGCATGAGCGGACTTGCCGAAATCCTTCTCGCAGAAGGCTTTACCATTTCCGGCTCGGACATGAAGCAGTCTCCCTTAACGGATATGCTGAACCAAAAGGGTGTTACCGTATATTACCGCCAGATTGCCGAAAACATAACCGATGACATCGATTTGGTCGTTTACACCGCTGCCATCCGTAGCGACAATCCTGAGTTTGCAGCCATCAAAGAAAAGGGATTGCCATCTCTGACAAGAGCACAGCTTCTGGGACAGATTATGCGTAATTATCGTACTCCGATTGCCATCAGCGGTACTCACGGAAAAACAACAACGACCTCTATGGTTTCTGAAATTCTTTTAAAAGCGGACGCTGACCCCACGTTATCCATTGGTGGTATACTGCGTTCCATCGGAGGAAATATCCGCATCGGAAAATCAGACTGTTTTGTTACCGAAGCATGCGAATACACAAACAGCTTTTTGAGTCTGTACCCGAAAATCGGTATTATCCTTAATGTAGAAGAGGATCATATGGATTTTTTCAAGGACATTCACGAAATTCGTGATTCCTTTCATCGTTTTGCTTCTCTGATACCTCAGGATGGTCTTTTAATCATCAACGGTACTATCGAAGGCTTAGACTGCATCACACAGAATCTTAGCTGTCGCATTGTAACCTTTGGAAACAACTCTTCCTTTGATTATTATTATACCGACCTTACCTTTGACGAAGCGGCATGTCCGAGCTTTTTATTCCACGACCCTTCCGGTCATTATGAAAAAGTAACACTATCCGTTCCCGGTGAGCACAACGTACTCAATGCAATGGCTGCTCTGGCACTGGCTGATGCTCTTTCTCTCGAAAAGTCCATTACCCTTTCCGCATTGCATGATTTCCATGGAACAGACAGACGTTTTGAATACAAAGGTCAGCTTGGCGGCGTAACTGTTATTGATGACTATGCTCATCACCCGACAGAAATTTCCGCCACATTGAATGCCGCACAAAATTATCCGCACAAAACCCTTTGGTGTGTATTTCAGCCTCACACCTATACCCGTACCAAAGCATTTCTCGACGAATTTGCCGTTGCGTTATCTCTTGCCGACAAAATCGTATTGGCCGATATTTATGCTGCCCGCGAAAAGGATACGCTGGGTATCAGCTCCAAAACATTACAGGATAAAATTCTCGAAGCCGGAAAGGAATGCTTTTATTTTCCAACCTTTGATGAAATTGAGAATTTTTTATTAGAAAATTGTATTAACGGCGATTTGTTGATAACTATGGGGGCCGGAGATGTTGTAAAAATCGGCGAAAATCTGCTTGGAATTTAGTTGTCCACATTATCCACATTTTTATTGGATATTTTTTCCGGTTAAAAATGTGGATATTTTTTATATTTGTCCACTTCATGCCAATGCTTGTTTTCCCTTGATTTTTACTATGTATATGCGACCGTTGTCCGATTGATACCCACTTTTTCATCCACATTGTCCACATTGTCCACATCACCTGAAAATCCAGTGTTTTCAAGGCTTTCAGCAAAATTTCCTGTTTCATTTTCAAGGTTGTTATGTTATAATTTGCTTGCTTTTAAGAATACATACAATCAGGTGAGGGGCATGGGAAAATTGACTATATACAGAGAGGAAGCTACGGCATTTACCGCCGTTTCCAACTGCTTTATCGATAATTATATGGCAGATGCAAATGATGCACAGTTAAAGGTGTATCTTTATTTATTGCGCATGTTTCAGGCAAATCAGGCTACCGGTATCTCCGATATGGCAGATTTGTTTAATCATACCGAAAAGGATATTTTGCGTGCCCTGAAATACTGGGAGAAGAAGCGCCTGCTCGCTTTAGAGTATGATGCTGCCAAAAATCTGTCTGCCATACGATTGCTTACCGCAAAGTCAGAAAATGCTTCTGCGGCATTTCACGCAGACATACCGCAGACAGAGTCCACACCGCAGCTTGTGGCTCTTCCGTCCATGAAACAGACTCAGCACAGCGTTTCGTCTGCTACTACGCCTGTTGCCAAAAGCGTTCC
>JAZNIP010000244.1:0-3448 GCA_045577575.1 Lachnospiraceae bacterium
TGGCTCACAGAACGACATGGCTACGATCCGACTTTGATTTTATGCATGGGAAAGGGTGGAAAGAAGACGGTATTTCCCTTTATACCGTTTCTGGAAGCAGGCTTTTTCCTTTGTCTGTTTACCAGAGGATAGAGATACGGTCGACAAAAAGAGAGGAGGATGTGATATGGGAAGACAAAGTCTGAGAGGAAGTGTTACGGTTGAAGCTTCTCTTTTAATGCCGTTTTTGGTCTGGCTAATATGGAACATATTATATCTGGCTTTTTTTGTGTATAACCAAAGCACGATTTTACAGGGGAATTATTGTACGGCACTGCGTACGGAGAGGTATTGTGCCTCTGCAGAAGAGAGGCGTGTATTGTCAGAAGAGAAATATAAGGTATCTGTTCTTGAAAAGTTGGTTTGCGCCGGGAGCACAAAAGAAATTGAGATAACAGAAAAAGAAATTATCGTGACAACAGAGCTGACAATGCATGCACCCGGAGGCAGATTTTATGACAGTATATGGAGCGGACAGCAGAGGCAGAAGGCGGATGTGTGGAAGCCTGTGGCATTTATCCGGCTTTGTCGGAGTGCGGAGAATGCGATGGATAGGATGCGAGGTGAAGAGTAAAAAATGAAAGGGAAAGTCAGGTATCAAAGAGAATTACAAAAAACATATATGCTTGTGAGGGAATGTAAAACGGAGCTGATGGACAGCTATGCCGGTCGGATGGTCATGAGGGGCACAGTGAAAGGACTGTTAGAGTGTCATAAGTATGTGATAGACGGCGAATGGGAGATTCGATATGACATTACCTCCCTGCAATCGTTAGAACAGCTCTTTGCAGTAAAGGAAATGGGATTTTCTGAGCTAAGGGATATTTTGTTACAGCTTATGCTTTTGTTGGAGGAAATGGAAAAATGTCTGCTGTCAGACAATCAGCTCTGTTTTTCTCCACAGTATGTTTTTATGGATATGGAGAGGCAGCAGCTTCGGTTTCTGTACGATTACAGTGAGCAGAAAGAAAACAGCAGTCTTTGTGAGCTTGGGGAATATTTGTTGGAAAAAATCAATCATGAGGATAAGCAGGCGGTTGAGCTGGCGTATTCCTTTTATGAGCATATACAGAAGGAAAGCTTTTCCGTAAAGGAGTTGGAAGTCTTTTTCCAAGAGACGAAAGAGACAGAACAGACAATGGAACTGCATGAGGAGCCGGAATCCTATGAGGCGATGAAACCGGAAGTAGTAACGGATATAAGAGAGAATCTAAAGAAAGAGTTTTCCTGGGACAGTGTAGAGGGCAAAATATTGGAAGGAGGCCTTGCCTGCATTTGTATGGGAGTTTTTTCTGTAATCGGATATTGGATAGTACAGAGATTTTTTGTGCTAAGCAGGATAGAAAACAGTATGTGGGTTATTTTTTCTATTGTAATTTTTGCAGCAGGTGCATGTCTGACTCTGAAGGGAGTCAAAAAAGAAAAAATACATCAATCGCCGCAAGCGGTGCCCGATGTGGCAGCAGATGAAAAAATAATCGGGGAGGCAGAATTTCACCGCTGTATGATAGAGGATTTGCCTAAGGACTGTGGAGGAAAGACAGTTTATGTGGGAAATGCACTTTTGAATCGGGATTATTGTCTTGTAGAAAGGCATAAGGGAGAGGAGAAACGCCATCCGATATCTTCGTATCCGTTTTATATCGGGAAAGAGAAGGGAAGGGTAAATCTGATGATAAAGGATATCAGTGTCAGTCGAATACATGCCGGAATAACGGAAGAAAACGGAGAGATATATATTGAGGATTTACATTCCACAAACGGAACTTATTTGAATGATATGTTGTTAGAATCTCATAAGAGAACGCGACTAAAGAAGGGGGATATTCTACAGTTTGGAAAAACGGAATTTCTTTTGTATTAAAAAAGAGCATTCCCCAGGGGAAGGAGGAAGATGGGGAATGCTCTTTTTTAGCTTTATGATAGTCTAAGTGAAATTGTTTGGTTAAATGGATTAACCCTTTACACCACCGAGTGCAACACCCTGAATGATGAACTTGGAAAGGAACATATACACGATTACAACCGGTAAAATGGAGAATGCAATCATAATGTATACCTGACCCATATCAAACTTCAGGAAGTCCGCAGCTCGAAGCTGTGCAATCAAAATAGGAAGCGTTTTCTTTTCTTCGCTATGTAATACAAGTGCCGGAATAAAGTAGTTGTTCCAGCTCTGTACGAAGGTGAAGATTGCCTGTACGGCAATTGCCGGCTTCATCAGCGGAAGTACGATGCTGTTGAAGGTTCTGAACTCACCCGAGCCGTCAATTCGTGCTGCTTCTACGATAGAGAGTGGCAGAGTGCTTTCCAAGTACTGCTTCATGTAGTAGAAGGTAACCGGTGCTGCAATGGACGGTACAATCAATGGAATAAAGGAATCATCCAGATGCATCTTTCCGATTAACTGTATGAAACCGAGTGAGGTCACCTGTGTCGGAATCATCATAACCATAAGGATGAAAGTGAAGATTGCTTTTTTCAGCTTAAAGTCATATGCATGGATTGCATAAGCGGTCATTGCAGAGAAGTATACGGAAAGTGCCGCGCTACAGGTCGCTACAAAGACGCTGTTGATAAGTCCGGACCATACCGGAAGAGTACCTGCAAGCAGGTTTTTCCAGTTTATTAATAAATTTGTACTTGGTATCGGAGAAAATCCTCTTGTTAGTTCTGAATTGGAGCGAGTTGCATTAATGAACAATACATAGAACCAAAACAGACATAAGAGTGTGATGAAAATTAATACAGCATGAGCAATGAAGCGTCTTGTCTTCATGCTTAAACCTTTATCTAAACCTTCAGTTGTTGTATTCATTCTGACACCTCCTAATCCTTCTTGTTATTGGAAAACATGAATACGAGCAGACTTAAGAATCCGGTAATAAAGAATAATACAACGGAAAGAGCACCACCCATACCAAAGTTTTTACTGAATAAATGCTTGTTCAGATACATAATCAGTGTCATGGAGGAGCGCATCTGTTCTCCGGTTCCGTTTGTAAGAATCTGAGGTACATCAAACATCTGTAAACCACCGATTAAGCAGGTAATCATGACATAGATTAAAATCGGTCGTAACATCGGTAACGTAATTTTGTAAAAGGTCTGTGTAGAGGTTGCACCGTCTACGCTGGCTGCTTCGAATAATGCCGGGTCAATACCCATCATACCTGCCATTAACAGGATGGTCGTATTACCAAACCACATAAGGAAGTTCATGAAGGCTACCAGACCTCTTGTACCCCATACGTTGGCAATAAAGTTAAATGGTTTCTCCAGAATTCCAAGTTGTACCAGAATGGAGTTAATCGGACCTGCCTCAGCAAATAAGGAAAAGAACAACATGGCAAAGGCAGAAGCCATAATCAGGTTTGGCATGTAAATGACTGCTTTGAAGAAGCCTGCA
>JAZNIP010000245.1:0-8118 GCA_045577575.1 Lachnospiraceae bacterium
TTTCCAATTTTGATTTGCCGTTTACTGAGCTTGCCGGTAAAACATGGGGAATCGTCGGTATGGGGCATATCGGCAGAATGGTGGCAGGAATTGCACAGGCTTTTGGCTGCAAGGTTATCTTTTATTCTGCATCAGGCAAAAGCACCTGTACCGATTATCCGCAGGTAAATTTGGATACGCTGCTTGCAGAGTCGGATTTCCTTTCCCTGCACTGTCCGCTCAGTGACAGAACGAGAAATCTGATTGATAAGGATGCTCTTCAGAAAATGAAAAAAACGGCAATTCTGCTCAATGTAGCCAGGGGGCCTGTTATCAACAATGCAGACCTGTACTGGGCACTTCAGAATGAAGAGATTGCGGCAGCAGGACTGGATGTATTGGAAAAGGAGCCAATTTCCTCCGACAATCTGCTTGGCAGGATTCAGGACAGCAATCGTCTCATCATTACACCTCATATGGCATGGGCGAGCACGGAGGCGAGAACCCGTATTGTAGAGGAAGTATATAAAAATGCGGAAGCCTATATTCAGGGCGGCAGCAGAAACGTAGTAAATCCGTAAGAAAAGGTTCTTAATCGGACAATATTTCGGATAAAAATAGAATAAAATAAAAGTACACGAAGGCATATCGGTTATCCGGTGTGCCTTTTGTCATTATGCCCAAAAAAGTGTCAGAAAATTAGGTAAAATAGTAGAAGATGTAAATTGACAAAAGAAACTGACTTGACATAAACGGTAAATCCGATATAATAAAATTACAATATTTCACATTATGAAATTCGGTTTCACAATGTGAAACCGCTAAACGGAAGGAAAATAGCGGTGGGAGGATATATTCTACTACATTTAGGAGGAAAAAACATGAAGGCAAAAAAAGTATTATCAACCGTACTTGCAGCACTTATGGTCGCTGCGACATTAGTTGGATGCGGCGGAAGCTCCGACTTATCAAAAGCAAACGTTACATGTATCGTACCTTATGATGCAGGTGGTGGTACAGACGTAGTTATGAGAGCTTTAGCTGATTCTGCTAAGAGTTCTTTCAAGAACATCACAGTTGAGAACCGTTCCGGTGCAGGCGGAGCTACAGGTATGTTAGCCGGTGCTACAGCAAAAGCGGATGGAACAACCGTTACAATGATCACAGTAGAGTTAACAACTCTGGAAGCTATGGGAACAAACGCTGGTCTTACATACTCCATGTTCAAACCGATTATGATGGTTAACAGTGCTTGCTCTGCTATCACAGTTAAAGCTGATGATGACAGATTTGCTACATTAGAAGACCTGATTACATACAGCAAGAGCAATGAATTACAGATGGGTAACTCCGGTACAGGTGCTATCTGGCATCTTGCAGCAGCTGGTCTTGCTAAAGCAGCTGGTACAGAGTTCAAGCACGTTGGTTATGACGGAGCAGCTGGTGCTATCACAGACCTGTTAGGCGGACACATTGACGCAGTAGCAGTTTCTTATGCAGAAGTAGCAAGCTATGTTGAAAGCGGCGATTTGAAGGTTCTTGCAGTTATGAGCGACAACCGTCTTGATTCTATCCCGGACGTTCCTACCTGTAAAGAATGCGGATATGACGCAGTTCTTGGTACATGGAGAGGACTTGGTGTTCCGAAGGATACTCCTCAGGAAGTTGTAGATTATCTGTATGAAGCATTCACAAAAGCATCTGAATCTCAGGAATTTGTTGATTTCATGAACAACTCCAACAACGTAATCGACATTCTTGACGGTGCTGCATTCGAAACACGTATTGCAAAAGACCTTGAGGTATATACAGGACTTGTAAACGACCTCGGATTAAAAGTTCAGTAATTGATTTGATGAGATAAACACAGTTTGTTGTTGAGTCAAGCAGCTTATGAGTCAGCGGAGAAGTTTGCTTCTCCGCTGATTTTTTGGAGGGATATACATGAAAAAAGGAAATATAATTACTTCTGTTCTGGTAATAGCGCTGGCAGTATATGTAATTATTACATGTGCCGGTTATCCGAAAGCAGAGGCATATGGTACCGGAGTTCCGGGGCCGGGGTTATGGCCGGGTGTGGTTGCCGGCTGTATGCTGGTAGCAGGACTTTCACTTTTGATTCGTGCACTTTGTACAAAGCCGGAGGATGATACTCCGATTGCGATGTGGACGGAAGGAACAAAGCGAGTATATATTACCATGGCAATTTTGGTTGTATATGTTGCTCTTTTAGGTATTTTGGGTTTTATTCCATGTACGGCAATTATGCTGTTTGTATTTATTCATTGGTTTGCAAAAAGAAAACCTGCGATAACAGCAGCAATTTCCATCGTAACTACATTGGCGATTTACTGTATCTTCCGTTTTGTATTGGAAGTACCGGTTGATTTCGGCTTAATCTGTTTTTAAGGAGGAGATAGTATGGTATTAGAAGTATTACAACAGGCATTTAATCCTATCGTTCTGCTCTATATGATAGCCGGTACGGCAGCCGGAATCTGTATCGGAGCCCTTCCGGGACTGACCGCAACTATGGGTGTTGCGCTTCTGCTCCCCCTTACATTCGGTATGGATGCTACATCCGGTATCCTGATGCTGCTGGGTATTTATGTCGGAGCGATTTATGGTGGTTCCATTTCTGCAGTTTTACTGCATACACCGGGTACACCGGCATCTGCCGCAACTGCCATTGATGGTTATGAATTTACAAAACGTGGTGAGGCAGGACGTGCACTTGGTATTGCGACGATGTCCAGTTATGTTGGTGGTATCGTAAGCTGTATTTGCTTATTACTCATCAGCCCTCAATTGGCAAAATTAGCATTAAAGTTCAGCTCTGCGGAATTCTTTTTATTGGCGCTGTTTGGACTTTGTATTATTTCCAATATTTCCGGAAAGAGTCTGGAAAAAGGTCTGATTTGTGGATTCCTTGGAATTTTAACCGCAACCATTGGTATTGACAGCGTTACAAGCTACATTCGTTTTTCTGATAATATTAACTTACTGTCCGGTGTACAGTATATCGCAGTTATGATTGGTCTGTTTGCCATGAGCCAGGCATTTGAAACGATTGAAGATATTTTCTCAAAGGACGAGGTGACTGTAAAGGTTAATAAGTTACTTCCAACAAAGGAGGATATGAAGACAATTATGAGAACAGCACCGATTACCGGTCTGATTGGTACTTTTATTGGTATCGTACCGGGTGCAGGTGCAGATATTGGCTCTTTTGTAGGTTACAACACTGCAAGAGGATTTTCTAAAAATCCCGAGAATTTTGGTAAAGGTGCTCCGGATGCGATTGCAGCTTCCGAAGGTGGTAATAATGGTGTAACCGGTGGTGCATTGATTCCTATGTTGACACTTGGTGTACCGGGTGATGCGGTAGCAGCTATTATGATTGGTGCCTTAACCATTCAGGGATTAACACCCGGACCGATGCTTTTTGAAGAAAATAAGGTACTTGTATATACCATTTTTGTTGGTATGTTCGTAGCAAATACTTGTATGGTACTTTTAGGTTTTTCTTGTATCAGATTGTTTACAAGGGTATTAAGTGTACCGAAGACCATTTTGACACCGGTTATTTTTGCGCTTTGTGTTATCGGTAGTTATGCTATGCGTAACAATTTATTTGACGTAGGTATTATGCTGTTTGCCGGTATTGTAGGATATTTCCTGGGCAAGGTAAAGGTACCGACCTCTCCGGCTATTCTCGGTCTGATTTTAGGACCGATGGCTGAGAAAAACTTCCGTACCGCATTGTTAAAATCCGGTGGAAATCCGGGAGTATTCTTTAATACTGTTATTTGCTGGGTATTCATTGCATTGATTGTGGTATCTTTGTTTGGTGGAAAAGTAAAGGGATTGTTTAAAAAGAACAAGTAATACTGCTTTTTTAGAGAAGGAAGTAGAGTTTGATGAGTGAAATTATTACATTAGGGGAAACGATGGCAACTTTGACGCCAAAGGGAACCGGATATTTACATTACATCAAAGATTATGAAATGCG
This sequence comes from Lachnospiraceae bacterium, assembly GCA_045577575.1. Taxonomy (GTDB): domain Bacteria; phylum Bacillota; class Clostridia; order Lachnospirales; family Lachnospiraceae; genus VSOB01. The sequence continues at coordinate 3,992 of JAZNIP010000245.1, forward strand.
AATTGCAGGAGCAGAAAGTAATCTTGCCATTGGGGTGTGCAAGCTGGGACATTCTGCCTCCTGGATTAGCAGTCTGGGAAATGATGAACTGGGGTATTTCGTAAACAATAACATCCGTGCGGAGGGTGTGGATACACATTATGTGAAGTTTGATTCCCGGCACCGCACCGGTGTGATGTTTAAACAAGTCCTTCCGGGAAAAGAAACAAGTGTATTTTATTATCGTGAAAATTCAGCCGCAGCAAATATGCAGGCAGAGGATTTAAACGAGGAAATGTTTGCAGGTGGAAAGATATTGCATCTGACCGGGATCACTCCGGTGTTGTCCGATGCCTGTGAGGCACTTGTGATGAAAGCGGTAGAATTGGGTAAAAAATCAGGGCTGACTATCAGTTTTGATCCGAATATCCGTAAAAAGCTCTGGAAAGACAAGGATTACACAGATGTTCTGAAAAGAATCGTAGAGAATACAGGGATTTTAATGTTGGGACTTGATGAAGCCCGGATTCTTTATGGAACGACTGAAAAAGAGAAAATCATAGATGCATTTTTCCAAAATGAAGCTGCTCAGTTTATTGCCATCAAGGACGGTAGTAAAGGAGCATATGTGGCAGACAGGGATGGTGGTTATGCCATTCCACCATACCCTTGCAAGCCCATAGATCCGATAGGTGCAGGGGATGCCTTTAATGCAGGCTTCTTATGCGGATTACTGGAAAATAAATCCGTGCAGGAAGCAGGAGAGATTGCAGCTATTGCCGGTGCTCTGGCGACAGAAAGCTATGGCGATATCGAAGGCTATCCGACTTATGAAAGCATGCAGCATATTCTGAATGGAAAAAATACGGAAGTATACCGTTAAAGTGAAAAGGCGGTGGCGGATATGGGAATGAAAGAAATTTTAGAAGATAATAAAATTTGTGCAATTATGCGTAACGTACCTACAGAGAAAGCAGTTGCTTATGCAAGAGCCTGTTATGATGGCGGTGTGCGTATGTTTGAGGTGGCAATGAATACGCCGGAAGGTGCAAAGCAGATTGCCATGCTACGAAAAGAGTTTGGCAATGAGACATATGTAGGTGCCGGTACGGTAATTAATATAGAACGTTGCAGGGCGGCAGAAGAAGCTGGCGCACAGTTCTTCCTCACACCAAATGTGGCAGAGGTTACGCTGAAATATTGTAAAGAGCGTAATATTCCACTGCTTCCGGGAGTGCTTACTCCTACGGATGTAGGTATCTGCTTAGACTACGGTTACAATATTATGAAGCTGTTTCCGGCAGGAGATATGCCCATGTCTTATATCAAGAGTCTGAAAGGACCCTTTGACGGCACGGAGTATGTGGCCGTAGGTGGTGTGAAGCTGGAGAATATCGCAGACTTTATGAAAGCCGGATTTATCGGCGTGGGTATCGGCAGCAATCTGATACCAAAGGAGCTGATGTCGGCAGAGGACTGGGACGGTGCCGCAGCTTATGTAAAAGGCTTTTTCGCACAGATTGGAAAATAAAACAATAAAAATATCAAATAAAATAAAGAAAGAAGGCTGGCAATATGGAAATCAGAACGGCAGCATCTCCGAGAGATGTGAAACACTATACAACAGACCGTCTTCGGGAGGAGTTTTTAATACAGGATTTGTTTGTGCCCGGAGAGATAAAATTGATTTACAGCCATATTGACAGAATTATTGTCGGTGGCATCATGCCCCTTGAGCCCACTGCTTTGACGGCAGGAGAAGAGCTTAGGGCAGAGTATTTCCTGCAAAGGAGAGAAATGGGTGTTATTAACATCGGCGGAAAAGGTACGATAACGGTTGACGGCAAAGAGTATGAGGTAGATACAAAAGAGGCTATGTATATCGGCATGGGAAGCAGGGAAATTTGCTTTGACAGCATTGACAAGGTACATCCTGCAAAATTTTACATAAACAGTGCCCCTGCCCATACCACATATCCTACGGTATTGATTAAGCCGGAGGGAGAGCCGGAGGACGGAGTTGTTATCGTAAAAGAGGAAAATAAAGTAGAATTAGGGACTTTAGAAGAGTCCAACCACAGAGTCATTTGCAAATATATCCTTCCGGGCCAGGTGAAAAGCTGCCAGCTCGTTATGGGGATGACGAAGCTGGCGCCTGGCAGTGTATGGAATAGTATGCCATGCCATACACATGACAGACGTATGGAAGTCTACCTGTATTTTGAATTACCGGAGGATGCATTTGTTATGCATTATATGGGAGAGCCGTCAGAAACGCGGCATATCGTTATGAGAAACGAAGAAGCTGTTATTTCTCCCAGCTGGTCTATCCATTGCGGCTGTGGAAGCCGCGCCTACACCTTTATCTGGGGTATGGTAGGAGAAAATCAGGATTTTGATGATATGGACGGTATTGATAACAAAAAATTGTTATAAAGGAAAGGGGTAACACAAATGAACGCAGTTTTAGAAAAAATTCAAAAGTTGGCGATTGTTCCGGTTGTTGTATTGAATAATGTAGAAGACGCAGAACCGGTAGCGAAAGCTCTTTGTGATGGTGGACTACCGGTGGCTGAAGTAACATTCCGTACGGATGCAGCCGAAGAATCTATCCGTGTTATGAAGGAAAAATTTCCACATATGCTGGTTGGAGCAGGAACTGTTCTGACAACTGATCAGGTAGATCGTGCAGTAAATGCAGGAGCAGAATTTATCGTAAGTCCGGGCTTTAATCCGACTGTTGTAAAATATTGTCAGGAAAAGGGTGTGCCGATTACTCCGGGTGTTAATAATCCGACAGCAATTGAAGCAGCACTTGAGCTCGGTCTGGATGTTGTAAAATTTTTCCCGGCAGAGGCTTCCGGTGGATTAAAGGCAATCAAGGCGATGGCTGCACCTTATGTAAATCTGAAATTTATGCCAACCGGTGGAATTGGTGCAAAAAATATTAACGAATATCTTGCATTCCCTAAGATTATCGCATGTGGCGGTAGCTGGATGGTAAGCGGTGACCTTGTAAAAAATAAAGAGTTTGATAAGATTACTGAGCTGACAAGAGAAGCTGTTATGACCGTTATGGGCTTTGAATTAAAGCATGTAGGAATCAACTGCGAAAGCGAAGCAGAAGCAGATGCAACAGCAGATATGTTTGGAAAAGCATTTGGTTTTGCAAAGAAAACAGGAAGTAGCTCTATTTTTGCAGGTTCATATATCGAAGCAATGAAAACTCCTTATCTGGGAGCAAAGGGACACATTGCTATCGGAACAAATAACATTGAAAGAGCAGTAAGCTATCTGGAAGTGTTGGGCATTGCAGTGGATATGGATACTGCAAAATACAAGGATGGCAAAATGGTAGCCGTATATTTAAAGGATGAGGTAGCAGGGTTTGCACTTCATTTATTACAGAAATAAAGAATCTTGTCAAAATGCACAAATTTGAAAACAATATTTAGGTGAAATCAGAGAACATGGCTATATAAATGGGTATTTCACTTGACAGAAGGTTAGGATTCTTTATAATGAAATTATAAATTCCACATTATGAAATGCAGTTTCACAATGCGGAACTCATATATCAAAGGCATATATGAGGGGGAGGAAAGAGATTTCCAATACAAATTAGGAGGAAGAAACATGAAAGCAAAGAAATTAGTAGCAGCATTATTAACAACAGCAATGGTTGCTAGTATGCTGGTTGGCTGTGGCGCAAAAGAAGAAGCAGCAGCTCCAGCAGCAGAGGCTAAGACAGAGGCAGCAGCTCCAGCAGCAGAAGCAGAAGCTCCGGCAGAAGAAGGTGCAGCAGCACCTGAGTTGACACTTATCATTGCATCTAATCAGACATCTCCGGAGAATCCATATCACTTCGGACTTGCTAAGTTCAAAGAAGTAGCAGAAAGCGTTTCCGGTGGAAAAATCGAAGTTATCGCACATGATGGTACACTGGGTGAAAACGAAAACGAACTTGTAAGTCGGATCGTAGCCATGTCGTTCTGTGAGCCAAGGAGTTGATTTATGACATTGTCTTCCTAAGACCGCTTGGCCTCCGACTTTGCTAAGTTCAAAGAAGTAGCAGAAAGCGTTTCCGGTGGAAAAATCGAAGTTATCGCACATGATGGTACACTGGGTGAAAACGAAAACGAACTTGT
>JAZNIP010000246.1:0-3336 GCA_045577575.1 Lachnospiraceae bacterium
ATTTTGAAGAGGTATGCCTCGGTTATAATATGGAAGAAGCAATGGAGGAAGCATCCAGATGTATTAATTGCAAAAATGCACAGTGTGTAAAGGGATGTCCGGTATCCATTAACATTCCGGGGTTTGTTGAGAAAGTAAAAGAAGGCAATATTGAAGAAGCATATCAGATTATCAGCCAGTCCAGTGCACTTCCTGCTGTTTGCGGACGTGTATGCCCGCAGGAAAGCCAGTGTGAGGGAAAATGTATCCGCGGTATTAAGGGCGAGCCGATTTCCATCGGTAAGTTAGAGCGTTTTGTTGCCGACTGGGCAAGTGAAAACGGAATTAAGCCTGAGGGTGCAAAAGAGAAAAAAGGCAAAAAGGTTGCAGTTATCGGTTCCGGTCCTGCAGGTCTTACCTGTGCAGGCGATTTGGCAAAAATGGGATATGATGTAACCATCTTTGAAGCACTTCACGAGGCTGGCGGTGTACTTGTATACGGTATTCCGGAATTCCGTCTCCCGAAGGAAAAGGTAGTGCGCAAGGAAATCGAAAACGTAAAAGCACTTGGTGTAAAAATCGAGACAGACGTTGTTATCGGCAAGTCCACAACCATCGACGAATTGATGGAGGAAGAGGGATTTTCCGCAGTATTCATCGGTTCCGGTGCAGGACTTCCGAAATTTATGGGTATTCCGGGAGAACAGGCAAACGGTGTATTCTCTGCAAACGAATATCTGACAAGAAGCAATCTGATGAAAGCATTCAAAGAGGATTCCAGAACTCCGATTATGCGGGGCAAAAAGGTAGCTGTCGTAGGTGGCGGTAATGTTGCAATGGATGCTGCAAGAACAGCTCTTCGCCTGGGTGCAGAGGTTCATATCGTATACAGAAGAAGTGAGGAAGAGCTCCCAGCCAGAGTGGAAGAAGTGCATCATGCAAAAGAAGAAGGAATCATTTTTGATTTGTTAACCAATCCGGTTGAAATTCTTGCAGATGAAAACGGTTGGGTAAGTGGTATCAAATGTGTAAAAATGGCACTTGGTGAGCCGGATGATTCGGGAAGAAGAAGACCGGTAGTTGTTGAAGGCTCTGAGTTTGTCATTGAAGTAGATACGGTTATTATGTCACTTGGTACTTCGCCGAATCCGCTGATTTCTTCTACCACCGAGGGTCTGGAAGTAAATAAATGGAAATGTATCATTGCAGACGAAGAATTTGGTAAAACAACCAAAGAAGGTGTTTATGCAGGTGGCGATGCAGTTACCGGTGCGGCAACCGTTATTCTTGCAATGGGTGCAGGAAAAGCAGGTGCAAAGGGTATTGATGAATATTTAAGCGGAAAATAATTTTGTAAATGGATTGAGAGGGGTATTAAGATGCCGTGGTGTCCGAAGTGCAAAAATGAGTATGTGGAAGGAATAAAAAAGTGTGCTGACTGTGGCAGTGAGCTTGTTGACGAGCTGCCGCAGGAGGACGCAGTCAGTGAATTGACAGAAGAGCAGATTATGCGTGCCAGAATGCTGCTTCAGAGGCAGATGGAAAAGGAAGCGGCATTTGGTCATGCAGAAGATACTGGTGATGAAGAGGAATCAGAAAGCAGTAGTAAGAAGTCTTCTTCGAGAGGTGTCTATAAAGATAATGCGCAAAAGGCTGCAGAATTTAAAGATTCCGGATATACATTGCTTGGAGTCGGCAGTGTGGGCTTTGTTGTGATTGCTTTGATGGCATGCGGTGTGTTGCCCTTTGGATTTGGTGGGATTCCGGTAATTACATACGGTGTCCTGGGAGCAATGTTCCTTATTTTCATAGTGATAGGCTTTCATTCCATGAAGTCGGCAAAGACCTACAAAAAAGAAGCTCTTTCCGAGAGTAATCTGAAAGAAGAGATTATGAGTTGGTGCAGAGAGAATCTGTCGGCTGAAGGGATTGATGCTGCAGTAGCCGAGGAAGAGCTTTCGGAAGAAGAAAAATATTTTAAAAGAACGGAATATATCAGGAATCAAATTGGACAAAAGTTCATAAATATAGAAGAAGGCTTTTTGGATTATCTGATTGACGAATTTTATCCGGAAATATTTGGAGAATAGCAGGTTATGAAGATTACCGTAATTGGTGTCGGAAAGGTTAAGGAAGCATTTTTTCGTGATGCAATCGCTGAATATGCAAAGCGGCTTAGTCGCTACTGTAAGCTGGAATTATGCGAGGTTGCAGATGAAAAAACACCGGATGGGGCATCCGAATCTGTGGAGGATGCCATAAAGGAAAAAGAAGCAGACAGAATACTTAATAAGCTGTCTGAAGATGTCTATACGATAATTTTAGATATCGGCGGAAAGAAAATGGATTCGGTGACATTCGGAAAAAAGATTGAGCAATTAGGAATTACAGGAAAAAGTCATGTAGCCTTTGTTATCGGTGGTTCACTGGGACTTCATGAGAAAATTAAAAAAAGAGCTGACTTGTCAGTCAGCTTTTCTGATATGACATTTCCGCATCAGCTTATGCGGGTGATTTTACTGGAGCAGATTTATCGGGGATATCGTATCGTAAAGGGTGAACCATACCACAAATAGTTATCCGGAGGAGAAGATTATGGAAACAATAACAGGTTGTTTTCGACAGAAAAGTCGGGTAGGCATTTTTCTGTCAGCGGTTATGACGGCAGTGTTGCTTTTTGGCAGTATGAGTCTGGAGGCCCGTGCAGAGGACGTGCAGTATGCAACGACTGTGGCAGCCTTAAAGGCAGAAGTTCTGCCTCAAAAGCTTGTAGTAACTGCACAGGGGGTATCTTTTGAAAAGACAATGGCAGATTTCGCTAATGTGGCAGTGGTTGTGCTTGATAAGACGGATGGCGAGAGAATTTGCCATATACCCGATACAACCGTGTTGGATACATTTGTACAGGAAATAAATACTGCTTTAATGAGCGTTCCTGCGGGAGATGCATTTTATTATTATGATGAGGCATCGGGCTCCTTTCAGACTTATCCGGGAGTTTATTTCCGGCAGGTAAATGCAATCGGAAAGGCACAGATTTATCAAAAGCTGTTAGAAGCTATTGCAGACAAAAGTGCTGCTGATAAAACAGTAGAGCTGGAGGAAGGCTGTTTTGATAAAGTATATGCAGAGATTCCGGAAGAAATTGCTGCAAACCGATATTCGCTGGAAGGAAGCTGTACAACCAGTTTGCGTGGAAGCTCCTCAAATCGTATTCAAAATATTCAGATAGCGATTTCCAAAATGAATCAGATGGTGTTGCTTCCGGGACAGGAAGTTTCTATGGACGTGGTATTTCTTCCGCGTACAAGAGCAAACGGATATCGGGAAGCCGGTGCTTATCTGAACGGAAAAACC